>JBEKGQ010000386.1:0-6845 GCA_050012715.1 Polyangiaceae bacterium | reverse complement strand
AGGTGGAGAAGCCGTCCTGCGGGACGAACGTCGTCGGCAGGCACGCGGCGCTGGCGGTCTCGACGCGAAAGAGGTTGCCGTCGGTGAAGATCGAGTAGGCGATGCCCCGGCGGTCGACGGCCATCGAGAAGGGGGAGGCGCCGGTCTCGTCAGGGCAGTCGAGCATGCCGATCGGCGTGAACGCGAGCGTCGGCGGGTAGAAGCTGAGAAGCTGGTTGTCCGCCGTGAGCACGTAGATGAGCGTGTCGCCCGCGTCGGGGCACAGGTCGATCGCCGGCACGTCGCGGAAGCCCACGACGTCCACGGGCGCGTCGAACCCGGGCTCGAAGGAGTCGAGCCCCGCGTCCATCCCGGGCGTCGCGTCGCGCAGGATCACGTGCTCGCTCGCGGCGTCCGCCGGAGGGACCTCCTCGTCGAGCGGGACGAGCAGGCCGGTGCGGCTGCCGCAGGCGTAGAGGAGCCCGACCGAGAGCGCAGGGAGGCCGAAGAGCAAGCGGGAGAAGCGTCGCTTCACCATGCCCCTCGCCGTATCACTTCGCGGACAGCACGGCACTGTTCAGAGGTCTGAAGTTTGCGCCCGCCGGGTAGCCGTAGCTCACCCACCGCGTGAAGAGGGGGTTCTCCTCGTCGCCGGCCGGGATGTTGTCGGTCGGCCACGTGATGTCGTTGCCCCAGCCCCATACCGTCACGCCGAAGCTCGCGGTGGGCGACGAGCCGGTGATGACGTGCACGCCGTTATTGCACAGGCCGACGCCGGCGAAGTCCCCGGTCGAGAGATCGATGCGCGTCATCTCGAAGGTCCCCGCCGTGTCGACCGCCGTCCACCCGCCGAGCACGCCCGCGCAGTCGAGCGTCACATCGGGCATCTGCCCGGTCGACGGGTCGGTCGTCCGGACGACGACGAGGTTCGTCTCCGGGTAGGTCGGGTCGGTGAAGAACGTGTAGCGCGACAGGAACTGCGCCGGCGGCACCACGTTGACGAACTCGGGATCGCCCGTGCCCTCGTCGAAGTCCTGGCCCCCCGTCATGTAGCTCGCGAGGTAGAACGGGTGCTGCGCGTCCTGGCTGCGGACGACGAAGGGCCCGGGCGAGTCGAACTCGACGAGCTGCTGCGACCCGACCGTCGCCGGGGCCCCCGGCGGCGCGGCGGGGTCGAACGTGAGCGTCGTCCCGTCCACGACGCCCACGATGCGCCAGGGGACCGTCTCCGGCGTCGCGCTGCGGCTGCGGTACCGGGCGGCGACGTACTCGCTGCCGAGGGCCCTCACCGGCGGGAGCATCTGCTCCGCGTGGTCAGCGCGATCGGACGACAGCGGGAGGTCCATGAGCGTCGAGCCGCCGAAGACCGCCACCGGCTGGTCGGCCTGGATCGCGGTCCCGGTGAGCTCGGCGGTCTGCGTGAGCTGGAGGTACTCGCCCTGGTCGAGCTGGTACGTCACGCTCTGACCGGGCGCGGCGCCGGGGATGCCCTCGACGCCCTCGATGGCCGTCGTCGGCTTGACGGTCACGTTCGTCCCGTCGGTCCCGGCGACGATGACCGTCGTCGGCCCCGCGCGGGGCTCCATGATCATCGACGGCGCCAGGTACGCGTCGGCCACGACGTAGTTCGTGTCCCACGCGTTGGTCGGCACGAGGAGCGTCGACCCCGTGACGCGCGCGCTCCCGCCGCCGTAGGGCATCATCTGGTACGCGACCACGGGGACGTTGGTCTTCACGTGGAACGCGCGGCCGACGCCGGTGCCGTGGATGGCGGCGTCGGCCGCGATGGCGGGCTGGACGCCCGGCGGGCAGTTGGCGAGCCGGCGCGGGTCGTTGGCGACGGGGTCGTTGACCCCGTCCGGGTCCCGCGACAAGAAGAGGATCGCGATCTCGTTGGTGGGAAGGCCGACGCTCGGATCGTAGGCGCCGTAGACGATGCCGGTGCCGGTCCCCGACGGGATGCGCGCGAACTGCTGCACGGGAAGGACGGTCGCGCCCTGCGTGACCTCGATCTTCGCCGGCTCCCCGGTCTTCCACTGGTTGACGACGAAGACGGCGTAGCAGACGCCGGTCGCCTCGTCGGTCGTGTCCATCTCGACCGAGTAGAACTCGCAGCCGTTCGACGTGTCGTTGCCGAGCGAGTCGAGGCACGGGTTCACGCACGCCGCCGCGCTCGCGTCGCCCGCCTCCCCCCCGCCGCTCTCCTCGCACTGCTCGAGGGAGCTGCACTGGATGATGCGCTGCCCGCACTTCCACACGTAGCCGAGGTCGTCCGGGTCGCAGTAGGGCGGCGTCGGGCAGTCGACCGCCACGTCGAGCGGGCCCCCTTCGACGAGCGGGGCGCTCTCCTTCGGCACGTCGGCGGTCGCGTCGACGACCGTGGCGGGCGGCGTATCGTACAGCCCCGTCCGCGCCCCGCAGGCGACGAAGAGGACGGCGGTCACGAGCGAAGCGAAGGCGAACCGAGAGGCCTCGAAGCGGCGCACCCGAGGATCCTAGCCGATGCTCGCGCGAAAGAACGCGCAGCGGAACGCCTGACCAGCGTTCGAAAGGCGGCCTCGTCTTGTACGATGGCTCTCCCCCTGGAGGTGACTGTGCTCGACAAGGCTCGCAACGATCTCAGCGCAGCAGTGCCGAAGTTCTGCCTCGCGCTCGAGGAGCATCGGAGGACGCCCGACGGCCGCGTGCGAACGTCGCAGGAGCTTCTCACGAGCTTCTTCCCGCACGACGAGAAGGTGTCCACCGACAAGCTCTTCAAGTACCTGCCGAACGAGGTGCGCGGGCCCATCATCGCCGCGTGGGGCATCCGCGGCATCAAGGCGGCGCTGCGCGACGACGACGACCGCATCCAGCAGGTCGTCTACGACGCGCTCGTCGCGGGGGACGTCGATCACTCGGCGTTCGAGGAGGGCCTCACGCCGGAGACGCTCGTACGCTGGGTCCCGCTCGGCGACCTCTGGTCGTTCTGGCGCGGCGGAAAGCTGACGAAGCAGGCGATCCACAAGGCGCTGTCGACCGCGTACGAGCTCTACCTGTTCGACGCGCGCTGGTTCCTCGACGCGCTCCACTCGAAGGGCGGCGCGCTGAAGGGGACGAACGTCCTCTCCGACGGCCTGACGAAGGACGAGCTCACCCAGTGGGTCCACCGCATCCACGAGACGGGCGACGGTACGCCGAAGGGCCTCGTGGCGGCCCTCGGGTGGGACAAGATCGTCACGAAGACGCCGAACGACGTGCTCGTCGCCGTGCTCGACGCGATGGTCGTGAAGGTGGGGCTCGTCCAGGCGCCCGCCGGGGCCGGCCGTGAGCCCCCGCGCGAGTCGACCCCGAAGCTCCCGGAGACGCCGGCGAAGGGGGACGCGAAGCCGGAGCCTCCAGCTGCCGCGGCCGCATCCATCGCTCCGGCCACGCCGGTGGTCGCGCCGGCCGGCCCCGCCGCCGAGCCGGCGAAGTCGCTCGCGCCGAACGCCGCGCCCCCGGGCGAGGTGAAGCTCGAGCCGCTCCGCCAGACGGACAAGCCGCCGGGGCCCGACGAGACGTCGTGGTCCGCGCCGCCGCCGCCGGATCCGGGGCTCAACCTCTCGCTCGACGACAGCATCAACGTCGTCGTCGAGGAGGAGGTCGTCCTCGATCGCAACGCCCCGCCGACCGCGCCGCGCATCCGCTCCGCCAGCCCGGCCGAGGAGGAGGACACGGAGGTCAAGCAGGTCCCCCGCGGGAAGTCCGCGCGCCCGGGGCCGCCTCCGCGGGGCCGCTAGCGCCTCTCAGCTCAAGGCGAGCATCCGGTCGATCGGGCGCCGGGCCCGGTCGAGGAGATCGCGGCTCATCTCTATCTGCGGCGTGAGGTCGCGGAGCGACAGGTAGACCTTCTCGAGCGTGTTCTTCTTCATGAACGGGCACTCGTTGCAGGCGCAGTTCGCGTCCGGCGGGGCCGGGATGAACGTCTTGTCCGGGGCCGCCTTCTTCATCTGGTGGAGGATGCCCGCCTCGGTGACGACGATGAGCTCCTTCGCCGGGCTCGACACCGCGTACTTCAGGAGCGCCGTCGTCGAGCCGATGAAGTCCGCCATCGCGAGGAGCGGCGCCTCGCACTCGGGGTGCGCGATGACGAGCGCCCCCGGGTAGCGCTCCTTCAGGCCGACGAGCTTCCGCAGGCTGAACGTCTCGTGGACGATGCAGCTCCCCGGCCAGAGCAGCATGTCGCGACCGATCTTCTTCTGCAGGTAGGCGCCGAGGTTGCGGTCCGGCGCGAAGAGCACCTTCTTGTCGGCGGGGATCTGGCGAACGATCTTCTCGGCGTTCGACGACGTCACGATGTAGTCGCTGAGCGCCTTCACCTCCGCGGTGCAGTTGATGTAGCTGACGACGACGCTGCCGGGGTGCTTGCCCACCCACGCCGCGAAGCGATCACCGGGGCAGCCGCTCGCGAGCGAGCACCCCGCCTCGAGGTCGGGCAGCACGACGACGCGCTCCGGGTTGAGGATCTTCGCCGTCTCGGCCATGAAGTGGACGCCGGCGAAGCAGATGACGTCGGCCTTGGTGCGCGCCGCCTCCTGCGCGAGCTGCAGCGAGTCGCCGATGAAGTCGGCCACGTCCTGGATCTCGCTGTCCTGGTAGTAGTGCGCGAGGAGGACCGCGTTGCGCTCCTTCTTCAGCCGCTGAATCTCGACCTCGAGGTCGTCCATGCGGGAGAAGCTAGGGCCGCGGGCCCCTCCCCTCAAGGTGCGTCAGCGCTTCCCGTCTTTTCCCAGCAACATCGCGGCGACGTGCCCGCCGAGCTTGTCGCTCATCAGCTTGCCGACGAACGCCTCGAGCTGCGTGCGCTCGGAGTCGTCGGTGAACCGGAAGCGGATGCCCATCCCGGCCGGCTGCTCCTCGGTCGCGCGCTTCTCGTCGACCGTCCACATCACCTCGCCGAGGAGCTGCAGCTGGTCCGGCTGGCCCGGGATCGAGAGGACGAAGACGAACTCGGTCCCGACGTCGAGCGGCTTGCTCGTGCGGATGAACGTGCCCCCCTTGGAGATGTTCTTCGCGTAGTCGGCGAAGAAGGTGTTCATCCGCTTGTAGTCGACCCGCAGCGTGATGGCGTGCCGGGCCGAGAGGCGCCGCTCGGACCACCGCACCTCGTCTTCTTCGGTAGGCGGAACCATCCTCGTCCCTCAAGTTACCACGCGGTGACGCGCCCTAGTATCCTGTGCTTTCCGATGGCGGATCCTGCCACGCAGCCCGGGAGCGAGGAACCGGCGACGGTTCTCGAGCCGGCGGTGCACTCGCATCGGCCGGCGGTGCCCAGCGCGGCGCCGAGCGGTCGCCTCTCGCTGCCGTCGACCGACGCGACGACGGGCGACTCCCGCGTCACGTCGGTCATCACGCCGCGCGAGACGCTCCACCTCCAGGAGGTCGCGCGGACCCGCGTCTTCGTCATCGTCGTCGCCATCTTCGCGACGCTGGTCGCCGCGACCCTCGGCCTCCTCGGGGGCGACCCCACCGCGCGGCATGTCTTCGTCTTCGCCAGCGTGGCCATCGTCGTCTCGTGCGGGTGGTTCGGCTGGCAGCTCCGCCGCGACGAGGGGTACACCATCGCGCGCGCGACCGCGGTCGCGTACGTCAGCATCCTCAGCGCGTTCGCCGGGGTCTGGTACTTCGGCGTCTTCTCGCCCGCGCCGGCCATCATCCCGTTCGGCCTGTCGTTCTTCAGCATGGGGCAGAGCCTCCGCTCCGTGCTCGGCGTCTACCTGACGTGCGCCCTCGTCCAGGCCGGCCTCATGCTGCTCGTCATCACCGGCACGGTGACCGACCAGGGGCTCATCCGCGCCGACGGCCTCTCGACGTTCCAGCGCGTCACGGTGATGCTCATCCTCGAGGGCCTCTTTTTCATCACGTACCTCGTCCAGCGCAAGTCGCGCCAGGCGACCCTCGACGCCATCGAGCAGCACGATCGCGTCGTCCGCTCGCTCGCCCAGCGGGACGCGCTCCTCCGCGAGGCGCGGCAGGATCTGGCCGCCGCGCTCCAGGCGGGAGGGCTCGGCCGCTGGTCGGACGAGACGCTGGGGAGCTTCCGCCTCGGTCGCGTCATCGGACGCGGCGCGATGGGCGAGGTCTACGAGGCGACGCGCGAGGGGACCGGCGAGCCGGCGGCGGTGAAGCTCCTCCACCCGCACGTCCTCGCGCAGCCGGACCTCGTGCAGCGGTTCGTGCGCGAGGCGCGCGTCGTGGCGTCGCTGCGGGTCGCCAACATCGTGCAGGTGCTCGACGTGTCGCCGCCGGACTCGCCCGTCCCGTGGCTCGCCATGGAGCGGCTGACCGGGCACGACCTCGCCGACCACCTGCGGGAGCACAAGCGCATGGGCCTGAAGGGCGTGCTGACGCTGCTGCGTCACGTCGGGATGGGCCTCGACGCGGCCCGCGCCGCGGGGGTCGTGCACCGCGACCTCAAGCCGCGGAACCTCTTCCTGTCGTCGCGGACCGAGCAGTGGAAGATCCTCGACTTCGGCGTCGCGCGGGTGTCGGGCGAGCAGACGATGACGGTGGACCAGATCGTCGGCACACCCAACTACATGGCGCCCGAGCAAGCCAACGGCGAAGCGGTGACACACAGGACGGATCTCTTCGCCCTGGGCGTCATCGCCTACCGGGCGCTCACCGGGCGCCCGGCGTTCGAGGGCGAGGTCACGGCGGAGATCCTCTACAAGGTCGTCCACGCCATGCCGCCGCGGCCGGGCGAGATCGTGCCCCTCCCGCCGGACGTGGACCTCGTGCTGGCCATCGCCCTGGCCAAGGACGCCGCCGATCGGTTCGACTCGGCGGCCGAGCTGGCTCAGTCGCTCGACGAGGGCGCGCGGGGACGCCTTGCCGCACCGCTCCGC
>JBEKGQ010000385.1:0-6849 GCA_050012715.1 Polyangiaceae bacterium | reverse complement strand
CGGCTCCAAGCTCGAGCTCGTGCTCCTGCCGACGTTCGGCGCCACGGCGCTTCTCATCTCCATGTTCGCGCTGGCGTCGACGCAGGCCCGCGGCCCGCTCGGCGCGCTCTCGGCGCTCGCGTGGCTCGCCTTCGCCGGGGTCATCGCGGTCAGCGTCGTCGCCCGTCAGCGCGCCGACTCCGAGCGCCGCGCCGCCGTCGACGCCGTCTGGCATCACTTGCTCTTCACCGAGCAAGCGGCCGCGCTCGAGCTGGAGGTGGGGTGGCTCCGGACCCTCTCCGCGGCGCTCCGCGCCCGGGGTTCGTTCGACGCGCACAAGGCGGAGGGAGGGCAGCTCGCCGAGCTGGCGAGCTGGCGCCCCGATCTGGAAGCCGCCGTGATCGAGGTGGCGAAGTCGAGCCTCGTGGCGCCCCGCTAGGCGCCCGGCAGCCTCGCTCGCGACTCGGCTAGGCCTTCCACCGCCAGTCGCGCACCTCGGGCAAGTCGTCGCCGTGGACGCGGATGTACTCGTGGTGCTCCACGAGCTTGCCCGCCATCCGTTGCCGCAGGTGGGCGGCTCGCGACCTCAGCGACGGGACCCGGTCGATGACGTCCTGCACGAGATGGAATCGGTCCAGATCGTTGCGCACCACCATGTCGAAGGGCGTCGTCGTGGAGCCCTCTTCCTTGTAGCCACGCACGTGGAGGTTCGCGTGGTTCGTGCGGCGGTAGGTCAGCCGGTGAATGAGCCAGGGGTAGCCGTGATAGGCGAAGATGATCGGCCGGTCCTTCGTGAAGATGCCGTCGAACTCGCCCGCGGACAGGCCGTGCGGATGCTCGCTGTCGGGCTGGAGCTTCATCAGGTCGACCACGTTGACGACGCGCACCTTGAGGTCCGGCACGTGCTCCCGGAGGAGCTGCACCGCGGCGAGGATCTCCAGGGTCGGGACGTCGCCCGCGCACGCCATCACGACGTCCGGGTCCTGCCCGGCGTCGCTCGACGCCCACTCCCAGATGCCGAGGCCCGCCGAGCAGTGCTCGAGCGCCTGCGTCATCGTCAGCCACTGGGGGGACGGCTGCTTCCCCGCGACGATCACGTTCACGTAATTCACGCTTCGAAGGCAATGATCCGTCACGCTGAGGAGCGTGTTCGCGTCCGGCGGCAGGTAGACGCGGATGACGTCGGCCTTCTTGTTCATCACGTGGTCGATGAAGCCCGGATCCTGGTGGCTGAACCCGTTGTGGTCCTGCCTCCACACGTGGGACGTGAGCAGGTAGTTGAGCGACGCAATCGGACGCCGCCACGGAATGCCGCGCGTCACCTTGAGCCACTTGGCGTGCTGGTTGAACATCGCGTCGATGATGTGGATGAACGCCTCGTAGCAGCTGAAGAACCCGTGCCGCCCGGTCAGGAGATATCCCTCGAGCCACCCCTCGCACTGGTGCTCGCTGAGCATCTCCATCACGCGGCCGTCGGGCGACACGTGATCGTCGCCCGGGAGGATCTCCGCGACCGACGTCCGCGTCGTCACCTCGAAGACCGCGTTCCAGCGGTTCGAGGCCGTCTCGTCGGGGCTGAAGATGCGGAAGTTGCGCTGCTCGGCGTTCAGCGTGAGCACGTCGCGCAGCATCGCGCCCTGGACGCGCGTCGCCTCGGCATCGACCGCCCCCGGCGCGGGCACGTTCACCGCGTACTTCTCGAAGTCGGGCAGGCGGAGCTCTTTGCGGAGCAGGCCGCCGTTGGCGTGGGGGTTCGCGCTCATGCGGCGCGCGCCCGCCGGGGCGAGCTCGGCGAGCTCGGGAACGAGCCGGCCGGCCTCGTCGAAGAGCTCGCCGGGGCGATAGCTCTTCATCCACTGCTCCAGCAGCGCGAGGTGCTCCGGGTTCTCCCCGATGGTGACGGGGACCTGGTGGGCGCGCTGAGTGCCCTCGATCGGGATCCCGTCGACCTTCTTCGGCCCGGTCCACCCTTTCGGCGTACGAAGCACGATCATCGGCCAGGCGGGCCTCTTCACGAAGCCGTTCGCGCGCGCGTCGACCTGGATGCGCGCGATCTCGCCGACCACCGCGTCGAGCGCCGCCGCCATCTTCCCGTGCATCTCGGCCGGATCGTCGCCCTCGACGAACGTCGGCGCCCATCCATAGCCGCGCAGCAGCTGCTCCAGCTCCTCGCGCGGGATGCGCGCGAGGACCGTCGGTCCAGCGATCTTGTACCCGTTGAGGTGCAGGATCGGCAGCACCGCTCCGTCGTGCACCGGGTGGAGGAACTTGTTCGAGTGCCAGCTCGTCGCCAGCGGCCCGGTCTCCGCCTCGCCGTCACCCACGACGCAGAAGACGAGGAGCTTCGGGTTGTCGAACGCGGCGCCGAAGGCGTGGCTCAGCGCGTACCCGAGCTCGCCCCCCTCGTGGATGCTGCCGGGGGTCTCGGGCGCCACGTGGCTGGGGATCCCACCGGGGAACGAGAACTGCCGGAAGAGCGCGCGCATGCCCGCCGCGTCCGGCGAGACGTCGGGGTAGACCTCGCTGTAGGTCCCCTCGAGCCACGTGTTGGCGACGACGCCGGGCCCGCCATGCCCGGGGCCGGCGATGAAGATGGCGTCGAGGTCCCGCTCCTTGATGACGCGGTTCGCGTGCACGTAGACGAAGTTGAGGCCCGGCGTCGTGCCCCAGTGACCGAGGAGGCGCGGCTTCACGTGCTCGAAGCGGAGCGGCTCGCGCAGCAGCGGGTTGGCGAGCAGGTAGATCTGCCCGACGGAGAGGTAGTTGGCGGCGCGCCAGTAAGCGTCCATCTTCCGAAAGAGATCCGTCAAGTCAGCCTCCCCTCGAGGGTCGCCGCGGTCTCGCGGGCGATGATCTGTTCTTCGTCGGTGCGAACGACGCGTACGGTGCAGGTGCTGCCCTCGGTGGAGACGATGTCGGCGCGCGCATCGTTTCGCATGCGGTCGAGCTTCACCCCGAGGTGGGAGAGCCCCGCGCACACGCGTGCGCGGACCGGCGGCGCGTTCTCGCCGATCCCGGCGGCGAAGACGAGCGTATCGAGGCCGTCGAGGGTCGCGGCGAGGGCGCCGACCGCCTTGCGCACGCCCATGCAGAACATCGCGACGGCGTCGGCCGCGGCGGGGTCGATCTCCTCGCGCGCGAGGAGATCGCGCATGTCGGCACTCCGGCCCGAGACCCCCAGGAGCCCGGACTGCTTGTTCACGAGATCGTCGAGCGCCGCGGCCGAGGCGTTCTCGGTCCGCAGCACGTGGAGGAGCACGCCGGGGTCCAGGTCGCCGGGGCGCGTCCCCATCGGGATCCCGCCGGTCGCGGTGAAGCCCATCGTCGTGTCCACCGACTTGCCGTCGAGGGCGGCGCAGAGGCTCGCGCCCGAGCCGAGGTGGGCCATGACGACGCGGCCGCGCGCCGCGTCCCCGAGCTGGTCGACGATGGACTGGTACGAGAGGCCGTGAAAGCCGTATCGGCGTACGCCGGCGGCCTCGTAGCGACGTGGGATGGGGAGGACGCGCGCGACGCGGGGCAGCGTCGCGTGGAACGCGGTGTCGAAGCACGCGACCTGCGGCGTCCCCTTCGAGCGGGCGCGCATCGCTTCGAGGATTGCGATCTCGGCCGGCAGGTGATCCGGCGCGAGGGGTGCCAGGCGGCGGAGCTCGGCGAGGACGTCGTCGTCGACGTACACGGGCGCGAGGAAGCGCTCCCCGCCGTGGACGATGCGGTGACCGACCGCGCGGAGCTCGCCGTGCGCGCCGATCGCCGCGAGGACCTTTGCCAGCGCCGTCTCGTGGTCCTTCGGATCCGTCGTGATGCGCCCGACGGTCCCGGACGCGACGCGCGCGCCGCCGGCGTAGACGGCGTACTTGAGGCTCGAGGAGCCGGCGTTGAGCGTCAGGATCGACGAGGCGGGGAGCATCGGACGGCGTGCCGAGGCTAGCGCGAAGGCGTCTCCTCCGTTGGCAACAGTCCGGTGTCGCGCCCCCCGGGGCAGGCCGCGCTCGCTACTTCGTCAGCGCCCGCGTCTCGCCCACGTCGAGCACCCAGAGGCGGTCCGCCGGGTATCCCTTCGACGCGAACCACGCCTTCATGCGTTCGGGAGGCTCACCGATGGGCTCGTCGGTCAGCTTGAAGGTGCCCCAGTGCATCGCCAGGAGATTGCGCGCGCCGAGGAGCTCCCACGCCCGTCCCGCCTCCTCCGGCCCCATGTGCTGGGACGACATGAACCAGGTCGGGTCGTAGGCCCCGATGGGGAGCATCGCCCAGTCGATGCGCGCGCAGCGTTCGGCGATCGCGCGGAACACGCCCTCGCTCATCGCCGTGTCCCCGGCGTGGTACGCGACGCCCTCGGCGCTCTCGTAGACGAAGCCTCCCCACAGGCGCGTGTTGCGGTCCCAGGGCATCCGCATCGACCAGTGCTGGGCCGGCACGCAGGTGACGCGCAGGCCGGCCACCTCGGTCGACTCCCACCACCCGAGCTCGACGACCCTCTCGATGCCGGCGCCGTGAAGGAGCGAGGCGTTGTCCTTCGGCACGACGAAGACCGGCTCCCCGCGTCGCGCCAGCGTGCGCAGGCTCGGCAGGTCCAGGTGGTCGAAGTGCGCGTGGGACACGGTGACGACGTCGACCGGCGGGAGGTTCTCCGGCGCGACCCCGGGAGGGGCCAGGCGCCGGCGAGGGCCCATCCGGCCCGCGAAGACCGGGTCGGTCGCGACGAGCGCCCCGCCGAGGCGGAAGACGAAGCTCGCGTGGCCGATCCACGTCGCGTGGGGGCCGGGCGCGAGGAGGGCCGACCCGTCGTTGTCGCGTCGTGGCGTCACGAAGTCGAACGCGTCGACGCGGTTCCGCCCCGCGAGGCGATCGCCCACCTGCCATTTGAGGATGTCGCGAAGCCCCTTGTCGGGGGTCGTCCCGTCGAGGTTCACGTAGCGAGGCATGAGCCGCCCCTCGCGCTCCGTCGCCTAGGAGGCCGCCGGAGTCTTGTCCGGAATGATCTGCACCCGGCGCTGCGGCTCCTCGCCCACGCTCTCGGTGCGCACGCCCTTGATGTCGCGGAGGGCGATGTGGACGATGCGGCGCTCGCGCGGGCTCATGGGGTCGAAGGTGATCACTTTGCCCTCGGTCGCCACGCGCTGCGCGAGACGCCGGGCCATCTGCGACAGCTGGTCCTCGTGACGCGCGCGGTAGCCCTCGGCGTCGACGATGATGTGGCGCCGCGCCTCTCCCGGCCGCACGACGACGCGCGCCGTGAGGTACTGGATGGCGTCGAGCACGTTGCCCTTCTTGCCGATGATGCGCCCGGAGTCGGGCCCTTCGATCTCGATGCGGATCTCGTCGGCCGCGCCCTCGCCGTCGTTCGGCGCGAGGTTGGCCTCCACGTCCATCTGCATCTTGCCCACGAGCACGCGGACGAAGGCGAGCGCCTTCAAGCTCTGCATGTCGGCGGCGGTCTCCGAGACCGCGGGCGCTGAAACTTTTGCTTCCTCAGACACGAGCCTTTCCCTTTCGCAGCGCCGCGGCGGTAGCCGCGCCATCACTCTTGTTCGACTTCTTGTCGGCCTTCTTGTCGGCCGTGACGACGATGTCCTTCCCGGCAGGGGAGCTACCGATGTTCGGGAAGAGACGCTGCGTCACCAGCTGCTGGGTGATCCCCAGCAAGCTGTTCGTCAGCATGTACACCCCGAGCGCCGCCGGAAGGAAGAGCATCATCACGGTGAAGACGCCCGGCATCAGCCAGTTCATCATCTTCTGCTGCATCGGGTCCATGCCCTGCTGCGGCGTGATGCGCTGCTGGCCGATCATCGCCGCGCCGAGGATGAGGGGCAGCGGACCGACGGTGTGGAAGAAGAGCTGGTCGGGGGCCGAGAGGTCCGGGAACCACAGGAACGGCGTGTGGTAGAACTCCACCGCCGTTTGCAGGGTCGCGTAGAGCGCGAACCAGATGGGCATCTGCACGAGCGCCGGCAGGCACCCGCCGAGCGGGTTCACCTTGTGCTTGCGCCACAGCTCCATCATCGCGACGTTCTTCGCCTGCGGATCGTCCTTGAACTTGGCGTTCAGGGCGTCGATCTCGGGCTTGAGCTTGCGCATCGCGATCGCGCTCTTGATCTGCTTCCACGTGAGCGGGAAGAGCGCGGTGCGCAGACCGAGCGTCAGCACGATGATGGCGAGCCCCCAGTTGCCCATCGTGATGTGCGCGTGGATCCACGTGATGATCTGGACGAGCACCTTGGCGACGATCGAGAACGTCCCCAGGTTGATGAGGTCCTGCAGCTTCGGAGCACCGCCGGCCGCGGAGGCGAGCACGTCGCGCTCCTTCGGTCCGAAGAAGGCGATCTCGCGGTACGTCGCCGTCTCCTTCGGGGCGAGCGAGCGGGGCGGATAAGCGAGCTTGGCGACGTAGACGTCGCCCGCCTTGTCGTCGTTCGCGGGCTCGTCGTTGTCGCGGAAGTTCTGCTCCGTCACGACGTCGCACGACGGCTTGGTGCCGCCCTCCGCCGACGCGGTGTCGAGCGGCACGAGCGTCTGCGCGAAGTAGTAGTTCGCGATGGCCGCGTAGCGGTCGACGAGCGGCTCCGAATACCACCCCGTCTTGAACTCGCTCGCGTCCTTCGAGAGGCGCTTGACGTCGCTCCCGCGCGCGCACTCGAGGCCCGTCTGGAACGGGGAGACGCGCCCGAGCCGGCCCTTGACCTCTTCGTTCGTGCGCCACGCGAAGGCCTCGATCGAGAACGAGTGCTTCTTGGGCTCGCCGGCGAGGTTCGTGATCGCCGTCTCCACGTTCAGCTCGAAGGGGCGCTCGCCGGCGCGGACCGTCTTCGTCAGGCGGACCCCGTCGTCCTCGTAAGTGAACTGGCAGCCGGTATCGCCCAGCCGCTC
>JBEKGQ010000384.1:0-6858 GCA_050012715.1 Polyangiaceae bacterium | reverse complement strand
CTGCTTCAGCTCGGCGACGATGTCGCGCGGCACGTCCTCGCGGACGAGGATGGGCGTCTTCCAGCAGGGGGACTTGTCGTCGTCGCTCGTGCACGCGGCGCGGATCCGCGCCTCGAAGGTGCGACGCTCCTCCGGGTTGAGGCGCAGGATGTCCGCGAGCTTGGACCACGAGTCGGGGTCGCGCGGCAGCGGGAGGCCGTTCCGGTAGTGCGCGGGCCGGGCGCTCGGCATCACCTGGCCCGGCACGACCTCCACGTCGTACGAGGGGCGGCTCGAGGCGAGCACCTTGCCGGTCGCGTCCCGGATGACGCCCCGGATCGTCGGCAGGACGACGCGGCGGATGATGTTCTCGTGGGCGACGGCGGCGTACTCCGTCCCGTCGAGCACCTGGAGCTGGAAGAGCCGCCCCACGATCGTGAGGCAGGCGAGGAGCGCGAAGAGCGCCATCCACTTGTAGCGCTTGCGGAACTCACCGACGTCCGAGCGCGCGACGAGGAGGTCGCTCATGACGCCGGGCTCCCCGTGGGGTCGACTCGCGACGAGCCCGCCGTCGCCGCGTGGAGGGCCTGGCAGACCCGGAAGACGAGCGGCGCGACAGCGGCCGTCGCGATCGCGTGCGGCAGCGCCAGCGGATAGAGCGAGCGCGGGACCCATGGGTCGCGCCCGAAGATGGCGAGCAGCACGAGGACCATCGTGCTCTGGAGCAGCGTGAAGGCCATCACGAGGAGCACCTGCATCCACGTCGTCTGCGCGGCCAGCCGCACGCCGGCCGCGCGGGCGAGGACGAACGTGGCCACGTAGGTGAACGTGTAGAGGCCCACCGGCGCGATCCCGAGGACGTCGGTCACGTAGCCGAGGACGAAGGCCACCGCCGCGCCGCGGGCGAGCGAGTACTCGCGCACGCCCATGAAGAGAATGAGCGGCAGCACGAGGGCCGGGATGGGCCGCCCGAGGTGGGAGTGCGCGAGCGTCTGCAGGAGCGTGTACGCGAGCAGCACCGTGGTCGGGAGCGAGACGTCGGCCCGGAGCGTCGTGAGGAGGCGCGGGTGATGGTGCCGCGGCGCCATGCGCATCTGCCGCACGGTGCGGGTGACGTCGAACAGCAGCGCGAGGAGCCACACGACCGCGACGCCGAGCGGGCGCACGCCGTCGAGCAGTCGGAACACGTTCGCCTGCACCACGAGGAGCGCCAGCCCGGCCGCGAGGAAGGCGACGTTGCGCACTCACTGCCTCCCACGTCCGCCCGGTGACGCCGCGTTCCCGACCGGCCCCGCCTCCTCGCCCGGCGTCGTCACGAGGAGCAGCACCGTATCCAGCCGCGAGAAGTCCACCGTCGGCGAGGCGTCCACGTCCTGGTCGCGCCCGAGCTCGCGCTTCAGCACCCGGGTGACGCGCGCGACCGGGATGCCCTTCGGGAACCACCGCCCCTTGCCGCTCGTCACCAGCAGGTCGCCTATCTCCACCTCGTCGCGCGAGTCGACCATCTCGACCTTGCAGCCGTAGCGGGCCGGGTCGCCCGTCCCGCGCACGAAGCCGCGGGCGCGCGTTCGCTCGTCCTCCACGTCGACCCCGAACGCCGCGTCGACCGCGAGCTGCACGTCGACCGTGTCGCCGTCGACGTGGAGCACCGACCCGACCACCCCGTCCGGCGCGACGACCGGCATGTGGGAGCGGACGTCGCGGGCTCCCTTGTCGAGCCGCAGGCGCGTCACGCGGAAGAACTCGGTGAAGTCCTTGCTGATGACCTGCGCGCTCACCCCTTCGCCCGGGAGCGAGTCCTTCAGCTGGAGGAGCCGCCGGAGCTGCCGGTTCTCGACCTGCATCTGCTCGAGGGAGTGGACCTGCTCGCGGAGGCGCGCGTTGTCGTACGCGAGGCGCTCGTTGTCCTGCTTCACGTCGGCCAGGTAGACGTAGTCGTTCCACAGGCCCCCGGCCCCGCGCGCCAGCGTCGCCGCCGCCACCTCGACCGGCGCCGAGACGCGCAGGATGGCGTGGTCCATCGCGTTCTGGTTCTCGGGCGCCTTCATGTTCGCCTTGAGGACGAAGAAGGGCACCGCCAGGAGGAGGACGACGATCGCCGCGTCGCGATAACGCTTGAGGGCGGGTGACACTACGAACTACCCAGTCGACGATCCCAGGCTCCCCGAGGGAGTCACGAGATCGTGACCTCCTTCAACAGCTCCATGTGATCGAGCGCCTTGCCGCTCCCGAGCACGACCGCGCTGATCGGGTCGTCGCAGACCATGACGGGGAGACCCGTCTCCTCGCGCAGCAGGACGTCGAGGTTGCGCAGGAGCGCGCCGCCTCCGGTGAGGACGATGCCCTTGTCGACGATGTCGGCCGCCAGCTCGGGCGGCGTCTTCTCGAGGGCGGTGAGCACGGCCTCGACGATGTTGTTGATCGGCTCGGTGAGCGCCTCGCGGATCTCGTCGCTGTTGACGATGACCGTCTTGGGCACGCCGGCCACGAGGTCGCGGCCCTTCACCTCGGTCGTCATCTGCTTCTCGACCGGGTAGGCGTTGCCGATCTGGATCTTGATCTTCTCGGCGGTCTGCTCGCCGATGGCGAGGTTGTACTTGCGCTTCAGGTAGGCGGCGATGGCGTCGTCCATCTTGTCGCCGCCCACGCGGACGCTCTGCGAGTACACGATGCCGGCCAGCGAGATGACCGCGACCTCGGTCGTGCCTCCCCCGATGTCGACGATCATGTTTCCACTGGGCTCGGTGATGGGCAGGCCGGCTCCGATGGCGGCCGCCATGGGCTCCTCGATGAGGTAGACCTCGCGGGCGCCGGCGCTCTCGGCGCTCTCCTTCACCGCGCGCTTCTCGACCTCGGTGATGCCGAACGGGACGCAGATGATGATCCGCGGCTTCACCAGCGTCCGCCGCGAGTGGGCGCGGGCGATGAAGTAGCGGAGCATCGCCTCGGTGATCTCGAAGTCCGCGATGACCCCGTCGCGCAGCGGGCGGACGGCGCGGATGTTCCCGGGGGTGCGTCCGAGCATCTCCTTGGCCTCGCGTCCGACCGCCAGGACCTTGTTTCCGCCCCGCGCGTCCTTCTGGACGGCGACCACGGAGGGCTCGCAGGAGACAATCCCCTTGCCCTTCACGTAGATGAGGGTGTTGGCCGTCCCCAGGTCGATCGCGAGATCGTTCGAGAACAGGCCGTGAAGCCAGTCGAAGACCATGCGGCGCTCCTTCCCTGGGGCGTCTGAGCCCGGTTAGCTGGGGATGCCGCGCGGCACCAGTGCCACGGGGGAGACCGCTTCTACCACAGGCAGACCTTCTGTCTACCCGGGCTGCCCGTCCGCGCTGAGCACATGCGCAGCGAGGACGGAGAAGCGGGGCGGGCGAATCAGCCCTTCGAGATCTTGCCTTCCTTGTGCGGGAAGTGCTTCCGGCACACGGAGCAGAACTTCTTGATCTCGAACTTCTCGGACATCGTCCGCTTGTTCTTGGTCGTGGTGTAGTTCGCGCGGTTGCAGTTACCGCACGTCATCTTGATGAGGTCGCGCATGACGGGGCGCGGAGACTGCCGCGGGATCGTCCGTTCGTCAAGGTGAGGCGTCCCCGCCCCGCTGGAAACGCGCTACTCGTCGTCGTCGGGGTAGTTGAACTTGTTCGCGCCGCCCCGCTCCTTGGCCTTCTTGCGGCCGGCGCCCGGCGCCGCCCCGCCGCCGTCCTCGAACGTGCGCTTGCGAGGTTGCTCGAACGTCTTCTTCGGGGGGGCGCCGCCGCCTCCGCCGCCGAACGACGACTGGAACGGCTGGGGCCCGCCGAAGCCGCCCCCGCCGCCGCCGCCACCCGCCGGGCGCTCGCCCTTGGGGTGCGCGAGGTTGACGACGAGGCGCCGGTTGCGGAGATCCGCGCTTCGCAGCGCGACCTCGGCCGCCTTCGCCGCCTCGGAGCTCGCCATCGTCACGAAGCCGAAGCCGCGCTTGCGGCCGTCGGCGTCCATGGGGAGGTGCACGCGGACGACGCTGTCGGGCGCGACGCCGTTGATGAGCGTCTGCACCTCTTCCACCGTGGCATCGTAGGGCAGGTTGCCCACGTAGAGCGTGCGGTCGGGCGCCTGCGCGGACGGGCCGCCGGGGCCGCGCGGACCGGGGGGACCACCGGGGCCGCTGCCCATGCGCGGGCCGCCGGGACCGGCGCCGACGCCGTCGCGCCGCGGGGGTTCGGCCTGGAAAGGCCGGACGGAGATGGACTTGCCGCCCTGCATCGAGCCATCCAGCGCGCCGCGAGCCGATTCTGCCTCTTGGGGCGTCGACAGGGTCACGAAGCCGAAGCCCCGCGGTCGTCCCGTCATCCGATCCTTCGGCAGGCTGACCCCGACGACCTTGCCGCCAGTAGCTTCGAACAGCTGCTTCAGGACATCTTCCGAGATGCTGTCGGGCAGTCCTGCCACGAACAGCTTCGCTTCCTCGTTCGCCATCGGAAAACTCACGATCCTCCGTTCCGTTTCGACCCGTTCGCTCGGCTTTCCACGATATCTAGCACGTTCTCGTCGTCAACAGGCGGGGGGGGCGGCCCGGGGGGGTCGCCTCAGCCGGCGATGGGGATCGACACCGCGAAGGTCGCCCCCGCGCCGCGGACGTCCTCCACCCAGGCGCGACCGCCGTGGCTCTCGGCGATGTGCTTCACGAGGGCCAGGCCGATCCCGCTCCCGCGGATGGGGCGGTCCTGCGTGGCGGCCCGGGCGCTCGCCCCGCGCACGAATCGGTCGAAGATGCGCTCCCGCTCCTCGTTCGGCACCCCCGGCCCACGGTCGACGACGCGCACGACGACCATCGACTGCCCCGAGAGGCCGCGCACCCCGCGCCCGCTCTCGCGCCCCACTCGCACCGTGACGACCTCGGAGCCGGGGGCGTACTTGAGGGCGTTGTCGATGAGGTTGATGACCGCGAGCTGGATGGCGCGGTCGTCGATGTGTGTCCGCGGGAGGGACGGCTCGATGTCCGTCGCGAGCTCGACGCCCTCGCGCTCGGCGCGGTAGCGGTAGACGTTGACCGCCTTGGCCACCGCCTCGCCCACGTCGCCGTCGGCGAAGTCGTACGCCTGCCGGCCCTTCTCGACCTTGGCGAAGTCGAGCACGTTCTCGATGAGGGCCGAGAGGCGCTCGCTCTCGCTCACGATGATGTCCAGGTACTCCTGCCGTTTCTCGTCGCTCGCCACGCGGCCCGACTGGAGCATCTCGCCGAACATGCGGACGAGCGCGAGCGGCGTCTTCAGCTCGTGGCTCACGTTCGCGACGAACTCGCTCTTCAGGGCCGAGATGCGCCGCTGGCGCTCGGCGGCGAGGAGGATGGTCGCCACGCCGAGCATGATGACGGCGCAGGAGAGGACCACCATGACGAGCTCCAGCGTCGCGCGGTTCTGGACGCGCGCGGTCAGCTCGTCGCTCGCGCTCGGCGAGACCTGCACGCGCCAGCCGTAGAGCGTCGTCGGGAACGGCACCGCGACGGTGAACTCGCCGCTCCTCAGCGGGGGGCCGAAGATGATGCGCCCGTCGCCGTCGACGACGTTCGCGCGGCTCGGCGTGGCGGCCTCGGAGAAGAGCGTCGGCATCGTGTCCTTCACGATGCGCCCGATGTCGTGCCACGCGACGACGAGGTAGCGCCGCCCCTCCACGAGCCGCTGCCAGTAGCTGACGAGGTAGCTCTGCCCGCGGTACGAGTGGTGGAGGTGGCGCAGCTCGTCGGGGGCCTGCTTGGCGAGCTCCATGTCGCCGCACATGCGCTGGACGAGCAGCCGGCGGAACGCCTCCTCCTCGGCGAAAGCCCCGCCGGCGCGCGAGGCGAAGGCGCGCACCGCGTGCGAGGGGTCCTCCCCGTCGAGGACGAGGATGGCGCGCACGGTGGGCGTCTCGCGCTGCGCGGTCGGCAGCCAGCGCGACGTGAGGTCGGTCAGGCGCGCGGGATCGGCGATGGCGAAGACGACGTTGTCCTGCTCGATGATGCGCTTGTCGAGGCGGTCGGCCTTCTCGTTGGCGAGGCCGAGGGTGGCCTCGAGGACGGACTGCTGGCGGAGCCGCTCGACCTGGAGCGTCGTGCGGAAGGTGAACCACGCGAGGACGCCGACGGCGATGAGCACCGCCGGGAGCAGCACGTAGCTGGCGAGCCTCTCGCGGGAACGGGCCATCGCGGGCCGAGCTTACCGCCGCGGTCCGCGATGCGCCGCCCGTCAGGCGTCGGGCATCTGCCGCTGGCTGATTCGCTCGGGGTCGGTGACGATGCCGTGGCTCGAGATGAACTCGGCGAACTGCTCGGCGATGTAGGTGAGGGCGTTGCCCTCGGGCTCGGTGAAGGGCTGGCCGTCGAGGGGGTTCAGGAGCTCGATGGCGCCGAGCAGGCGCCCGTGGAGGATGATCGGGGCGACGAGGAGGCTGCGCGCGCCGCCGAGCTTCAGGTACCGGTCGATGCCGGCGGCGGGGCTCTGGTCGGCGTCGCCGACCACCAGGGCGCGCTTCTTCCGCAGGGCGGCGTGGAGGATGGCGTCGTTCTCGGGGTGGCGCTTGAGGAGCAGCTTGCTCGTGCCGGCGCCGCGCGTGCTGGCGATGAGAAACTCGCGGGTGTTGATGTCGTAGAGGTGGACGAGGCCCGCCTGCGACGGGAGCTTCTCCATGGCCAGCGTGAGGCAGAACTCGCCGCCTTCGAGGGCGTCGTGGACGAAGTGGAGGTCGTGCATCGCCTCGAAGAGGTCGGCGATGAGGTCCTCGCCGCGGACGCGGACGCGGGGGGAGGGCGCGGGGGCGGGCGGGGGCACCGAGGGGGTGCGGGCGGGCGGCTGGGCGGGAGGCGGGGGAACGGCGGGGGTCGCGGCGGGGGCGACCGACGCGGGCGGGGGCGCGGGGGTGGGC
>JBEKGQ010000383.1:0-7231 GCA_050012715.1 Polyangiaceae bacterium | reverse complement strand
GAGAGGCGGAAGGAGCTCAGGATGCTGCGGATCTATTCGGTGATTCTCGAGGTGCTGAGGGGGCTGCGCCCGGTGGTGGCGGCGATCGAGGTCTATGACAGAGATCTCGCGAGGCAGCTGCGGCGGGCGTCGACGAGCGTCGCGTTGAATTGCTCGGAGGCCAGCGGCTCTCACGGCGGCACGCGTCGGGAGCGCTATCGCAACGCGCTGGGGTCGGCGCGGGAGACAGGCGCTTGCCTCGATGCCGCGATGGCGCTCGGCTATGTCGAGAGCGTCGACGAAGCGCTGCTGGATCGGCTCGATCACGTCCGCGCGGTGCTGGTGAAGAACGCGCTCTGAGCAAGCGCGGAGGGCGACGTGCCGATGACGCGATTCATGGCGCCCGCAAGCTCGCTCGGCATCGGCTCGACGTAGCCAAACCGCTCGGCGACGAGGAGACAGGACCACGTCTCCCGCGCCGACCCGAGCGCCGTGCGATAGCGCTGCGTGCGCACCCCGCCGCACGAACCGCTCCCCTCGGCCAGATTGAGCACGACACTCGACGCCGCCCGCCGCAGCTGCGAAGCGAGGTCTCTATCCCGCGCCTCGATCGCCCGCACCATCGGCCGCATCATCGAAATGGCATCCAACATGACATCGTGAGCCCTGAGCATGGGAACCTCCTCGCCCGCCCGCGCCCCTTGCGCGAAGCGGATGGGCCCCCCGCGCCATGGCGCGGAGCCCGGCTCAAGACCCCGGAGCGGCCGTCAGGCCGCGGAGGGTGGCTGCCTCCTGGCAGCCACGCCGAAGGCGGTCTTGAACCGGGCGAGCACCATGGCACGATCGATCATCCCGAGAGCCAGCCCAGTGGGTTCTCCTCCCGCGCCCGCGCCCGCGCCCGCGCCCGCGCCCGCGCCCGCGCCCGCGCCCGCGCCCGCGCCCGCGCCCGCGCCCGCGCCCGCGCCCGCGCCCGCGCCCGCGCCCGCGCCCGCGCTCGACGCGAGCCACTTCATTGCGTCGACGCCCCCTGCGAGAACCACTGCGCCAGCGTGTCCCGCTCCTCGTCGGTCATCCCGGTCCGGTTATTCAGCGGCATCGACCGCGTCACCACCGCCCGCGCCCGGATGCGCTCCTTCCACACCGTAACCTCTTCCGGCGTGTCGAACCTCACCCCCGCCGGGGCGGGCGGGTTCGACACGATGGCCGGGTGATCCGAGTGGCACGGCGTGCACCGCTCGTGGAGGACGAAGTGCACCGACGCGTACGCCACCGGCGGCGAGCCCGGCACGACCGCGGCCTGCACGCCGCTCGGGCGCACGACGAAGAAGGCCACCGCGCCGATCGTCGCGCATACCGTCAGCGCGAGGGCCGGCAGCCACCGCCTGAACGTGAACCGGATGTTGAGCCAGTGGCGCACGAGCGCGCCGCCCACGAAGAAGATCCCGAGGAGCAGCCCGCTCACCTTGCTGCCGTACACGATCGAGAAGTGGTTGCTCAGCATCGTGAAGATGAGCGGGAACGTCATGTAGTTGTTGTGGATGCTCCGCTGCTTCGCGTGCGCCGACTCGGCCGGATCCTGCGCGCGCCCGGCGACGGTCGCGGCGACGAGGCGCCGCTGCGACGGCACGATGTGCATCGCGACGTTGCCCGCCATGCACGTGCCGAGCATCGCGCCGACGTGGATGAACGCGGCGCGGCCGCTGAGGAGATGCGTCAGCGCCCAGATGACGCCCGCGACGAGCGCCAGGGACACCGCGGTGGCGACTCCCTCGAAGCGCCCGAGCACCCGCCACAGCCCGTCGTAGACGACGTACCCGCCGATCACCACGCCGACGCCGAGGTGCACCGCCCACACCGGCTTCAGCGCGTAGATGCTCGGGTCCGTCATCAGCGCCGCTCCTCCCGTCCAGTAGAGGAGGATGAGCAGCGCGAACCCGGTCATCCACGTCGTGTACGCCTGCCACTTGAACCAGTGCAGGACGCGCGGCATCTCGTTCGGGGCGAGGAACTTCTTCTCGACGTCGTAGAAGCCGCCGGAGTGCAGCAGCCAGATGCGCCCGAGATGGCGCTCGCCGCCCTCGTCATCGCGGACGAGGTTCCGGTCGAGCCAGTTGAAGAGCAGCGAGTTGCCGACCCACATGATGCCGGCGATGACGTGCATCCACCGGAGGAGCACGTCGAGCAGCTCGCGGATGCCCTGCTCGATCATGGCTTCGTGCGAGCCGCGCGGCGGCCGGCGAGGATCCGGAGGAACGACCGGGAGCGCAGCTCGTCGAGCGTGAGCCCGGTCGCGAGCACCTCGGTCTCCGTCACCGCGCCGCACGCGAGGCCGCGGAGGAAGAAGTTGAGCAGCGCCTGCCCGGTCGCGGCGTCGTCGAACACCTCGCCGACGAGCGTCGCCTGCGCCGACTTGCCCACGAAGTTCGCGAGGCGCGCCGTCGCGGCGGGGAGCGCCTCCAGGTAGAACGCGTAGACCGCGGCAAAGCGCGCGACGAGCTGCGCCGGGTGAAGGTCCCACCCCTGGTAGAAGCCCCCGGCGAGCGAGCGCTGGACGTCGGTCGCCTGGAGCTTCCACGCGGCGTGCACGGTCGCGCGGTCCCCGACCGGCATGATGCTCGTCGCCCCGTCGCTCAGCCATACGCCGGTCCCCGCGAGGGACGCCTGCATGCAGTGCTTCGCGAAGTCGCAGGCCGGGTGCCCCATGCGCTGGTGCGCCGCGGTCACCCCGCAGCTCGCGGTGTAGTCATAGGTCCCGAAGTGGGCCGCGATGCACCGCCCGCGCGCGGCGGCGACGAGGCCCGGCACGGCGACGCGACCGCGGGAGTCGAGGACGGCCTGCGTCTGCTCGATCATGATCTCGAAGCGCACGGCCCCTGGCGGGAGCGCGAGGCTCGGCTCGAGCGCGTCGAGCGCGTCGGCGAGCGCCGCCGCATGCTCGGGGATCTGGAGCTTCGGCAGCATGACGACGAACCCCGGCGGGACGCTGCCGCCGGTGGCATCGACCAGGGTGGTCAGGAAGAGATCGAGCGTGCGCAGGGCTCGCGCGCGCGTGTCCTCCGTCATCGACTTGATGCGGATGCCGATGAACGGCGGAAGGATGCCCTCTCTCTGTCCGCGGGCCACCTCGCGCGCACACTCGACCGCGTGCCCGTCCTCCTCCGCGTCCGGTCGCGCGCCGTAGCCGTCCTCGAAGTCGATGCGCAGATCCTCCACCGGCTCGGTCTCCAGCTTGTGCCGCACGCGGGGCCGCACCTTCTCGGCGAGCTCCAGCCCGAGGTCGAA
The DNA here is from genome assembly GCA_050012715.1 of Polyangiaceae bacterium. Taxonomy (GTDB): domain Bacteria; phylum Myxococcota_A; class Polyangia; order Polyangiales; family Polyangiaceae; genus Palsa-1150. The sequence continues at coordinate 3,970 of JBEKGQ010000383.1, read as the reverse complement.
CGCGCGGCCGAAGGTCGCTGCGTCGGGGGCGTGCTCCTCGAGGGCGCGGAGCGCGAGCTGGCCGAGGCGCTGCGCCGCGTCGGCGTGGAAGAGGTGCGCGCCGCCGTAGACGGTGTGCACCGGCTGGCGGTCCGGGCGCTCGCCGGGATACCTCGTCGCGAACGACGCGTTGGCGTGGCGGAGGGGGGCCGAGATGCGGTCGATCTCGGCGCTGGAGAGGGACGTCGGCATGCGAAGGGGGGCGAGGTTAACACATGCTAGGCAGGTGGGATGACGACGAGCCGCATCACGGAGGAGGCCTTCCGGCAGGTGCTTCGCGACGGGATGCCCTCCGGCGCCGCGATGCGGTTCGAGGTGGCGACGCTCGAGCGAGGCCACGTCGTCCTGCGCCTGCCCACCGGGACGAAGGACCTCCGCCCGGGCGACACGGTCTCGGGCCCGGTGCTCTTCGAGCTGGCGGACCTCGCGGTCTACGCCGCGGTGATGACCGCCCTCGGCCCGGTGCCGCTGGCGGTGACCACCGACGCGACGATGCACTTCCTCCGCAAGCCTCGGGCGGGCGTCCTCGTCGCGCACGCGCGCCTGCTCAAGGAGGGCCGCCGCCTCGTCGTCGGCGAGGTCACCATCGACAACGAGGGCGACGACGGCGGACCCGTCGCGCACGCCGTGATGACCTACTCCGTGCCGCCGGACCGAGCCTGACGCGGCGGCACCCACCGCGGGACACGAGCCGGGACCGCGGTCCCGCGCGCCGCGGATCGACGCGGTACCACGCGAAAATGCCGGGAAATGACGCCGTCGGAAGGCGGCATGCGCCGTGCTCCATCCGCCGTCATGCGTGGTCGACGTCTCCTCCCCGTGCTCCCTGCGGTTCTCGCGCTCGCGCCCCTCGCCGGCTGCTCGTCGGCGTCGACGTCGCCGCCCTCGGACCAGCCTTCTCCCGACCAGGACGCCGGCGCTCGGTCCGACGCCGCCGTGCGCGTCGACGGTGGCTCGACGTCGGGCGGGGATTCGGGCTCCGTCGTCACACCCTCGGGAGAAGGCGGCACGACCACCAGCTCGCCCGACGGGTCGACGCCGGCGCCGTGCCCGCCGAGCTGGACGGTCACCCCGTCGTGCGGCGGCGTTCCCTCCGGAACCGCCCCCGACTTCGGCCCCAACGTCATCATCCTCGATCCCTCGACGCCGATGGCGACGATCCAGAGCCAGCTCGCCGGCATCTACACCCAGCAGGACAGCGCACAGTTCGGCACCGGGCGCTACGCGTACTTCTTCAAGCCGGGGAAGTACGCGCTCGACGTGGAGGTGGGGTTCTACGTGCACGCGCTCGGCCTCGGGCAGTCGCCGGATGACGTGACCATCACCGGCGCGGTGCGGGCGAAGGCCGACTGGCTCGGCAACGACAACGCGACGTGCAACTTCTGGCGCGGGGCCGAGAACCTCGCGATCGTGCCGGCCAACGGCATCGACGGGAACGTCGACATCTGGGCGGTCTCGCAGGGCACGCACCTGCGGCGAGTGCACGTGCAGGGCAACATCGACCTCGACGACAACGGCGGGTGGTCGAGCGGCGGGTTCATCGCCGACTCGCTCGTCGACGGCACCCTGTCGTCGGGCTCGCAGCAGCAGTTCCTGACCCGCAACGACGACCAGAGCTGGACCGGCTCGAACTGGAACATGGTGTTCGTCGGCGACGGCACGGTTCCTTCGGGGAGCTGGCCCAGCCCGCCCTACACGACGACGGCCGCGACGCCGATCGTCCGCGAGAAGCCGTTCCTCTACCTCGACCCGGCCGGGAACTACCTCGTCATGGTGCCCGCCCTCAAGCAGGCCAGCGTGGGGCACAGCTGGGCGAACGGCGCGCCGCCGGGCGTCCCGGTGACGATCGACCAGTTCTACCTGGCGCAGCCCGGGACCGACACCGCGGCGACGATGAACGCGGCCCTCGCCAGCGGCAAGCACCTCATGCTCACGCCCGGCATCTACCACCTGGAGAGCAGCCTCCAGGTCACGCGGCCGGGGACCATCGTCATGGGCCTCGGCTTCGCGACGCTCATCCCGGACGACGGGACGGCGATCCTCTCGGTGGACGACGTCGACGGCGTCACGCTCGCCGGGCTGCTCCTCGAGGCCGGGCCCACGAGCTCCCCCACGCTGCTCCAGCTCGGCGCCGCGGGCAGCACCGAGAACCACTCCGCCAACCCGACCGCGGTGTTCGACGTCCACTGCCGCATCGGCGGGGCGGACGTCGGTACGGCCGCCAGCTGCGTCACGGTGAACAGCAGCGACGTCCTCATCGACAACACGTGGCTGTGGCGCGCCGATCACGGCGCGGGTGCGGCGTGGACGGTGAACATGAGCAACAACGGCATCATCGTGAACGGCGACCGCGTCACGGTGTACGGGCTCTTCGTCGAGCACTTCCAGCAGTACCAGACGCTCTGGAACGGCAACGACGGCGCCGTCTTCTTCTACCAGTCCGAGATGCCCTACGACCCGCCGAACCAGGCGGCGTGGCAGGAGTCCCCCGGGCACGACGGCTATCCCTCGTACAAGGTCGCCGACACGGTGACCACGCACACCGCCGGCGGGCTCGGCGTCTACAGCGTCTTCGACAACGACGTCACCGCCGCCAATGCCATCGAGACGCCGACGGCCTCCGGCGTCTCGCTCCACCACATGGTGACGGTCTCGCTCGCCGCCGGGTCGATCACCCACATCGTGAACGGGACCGGTGGGACGGTCGGCAACGGCGGATCGATGACCGCGTTCTCGGGGAACTAGTACGCTACGGGTCGTGCCGACCGATCCGGACGACCTCGTGACGACCGTCCTCCCGGGCAGCGGGCAGACCTTCCCCCTCGCCGGCCTCGATCTCGTCGTCGTCGAGGGGCCGGACCGCGGCGCGCGCGCACCGGTCGGCTCCGGGATCACGCGCGTGGGCACCTCGGCGAGCAGCCACCTGCGGCTGACCGACCGGGCCGTGTCGCGCGTGCACTGCGAGCTTCACCTGCTCGACCGGGTCGTCCAGATCGTCGACGCCGGGAGCACCAACGGGACGTTCGCCGAGGGAGGCGTGCGCATCGCCGACGCGGCGCTCGCGCCGGGATCGGTGTTCCGGGTCGGCTCGACCGCGATCCGCATCGAGGCCGCCAACGTCCCGACGCGCGTGCCCATCTCGTCGAAGGACCACTTCGGCGGCCTGCTCGGAGGCAGCCTCGCCATGAAGCGGGTCTACGCCGTGCTCGAGCGCCTCGCGGCGACGGACACGACGGCGCTCATCCACGGGGAGACGGGCACGGGCAAGGAGCTCGCCGCCCGCGCCGTCCACGAGGCGTCGAAGCGTGCGCGCGGGCCCTTCGTCACGGTGGACTGCGGCGCCATCGCGGAGTCGCTCATCGAGAGCGAGCTTTTCGGCCACGTCCGCGGCGCGTTCAGCGGCGCCCACGCCGAGCGGCGCGGGCTCTTCGAGGAGGCCCAGGGGGGGACGCTCTTCCTCGACGAGATCGCCGAGCTGCCCCTGTCGCTCCAGCCCAAGCTGCTGCGCGTGCTCGAGGCGCGCGAGGTGAGGCCGCTCGGCGCCAACGCCGGACGCCCGATCAACGTCCGCGTGCTCGCGGCCACGCACCGCTCTCTCGCGCAGAGCGTGAACGAGGGGGCCTTCCGCGAGGACCTCTACTACCGGCTCGCCGTCGTCGAGGTCGAGCTGCCTCCGCTGCGCGCCCGTCGCGAGGACCTCGTGACCATCGCGCAGCGCTTCTACGAGCGCTTCAGCGGGACCGACGAGAGCCTCCCGCCCGCCCTCGCGGCGGCGATCCAGGCGCGCTCCTGGACGGGCAACGTCCGCGAGCTCCGGAACTTCATCGAGCGCACCGTGACGCTCGGCACGATGGCCGACCACCCCGAGCCGCCGCCGGCCCCTCCGAGCAGCGCGGGGGGAGCCGCCGCCGCGGACGCGATCGTCCCGGTG
>JBEKGQ010000382.1:0-6904 GCA_050012715.1 Polyangiaceae bacterium | reverse complement strand
GAGGTCCCGGGCGCGTTCGACGCGATCGAAAAAGTGCTGCTCGGCGAGGGCGACTTCGCGGGCGCCGAGCGGGCATACGTGCGGCAGCTGGCTCGGCTCGCCGGGCGCGGGGCGGCCGAGGCGGCGCTGCTCGACCGGCTGGCGCGCGTCCGCGAGGTCCACCTCGGCGACCGCGCGGGGGCCATTCAGGCGCTCGATCGGCTGGTTCTGCTGCGTCCCGACGACGTCGACGCGCTCGCGCGGCTCGCGCGGCTGCTGGAAGAGAACGGCGAGGACGCGCTCGCCGTGCGCTGCCTCGAGGTCGCCGCGCAGTACGCGCCCGCGCGCGCCGAGATCTTCCGGGCCCTCGCCCGCATCTCGACGCGCATCGCGGACGCCGACCGCGCCTACACCGCTTGCGGGGTGCTCGTGCATCTCGGCGAGGCCGATCTCGACGAGCAGCTGACCTACCAGCAGTTCGCGCCCGAGGTCGCGGTGCGCCCGACTCAGCCGCTCGACGACGGCAGCTGGGCGGCAATCCTCCCCCCGGAGCTCGACCCCGTCGTCTCCGGGCTGCTCGCGGCCATCGCGCCGGCTGGCATCGCGGCTCGTGTCGACCAGCTCCGCGCCGCGAAGAAGCTACCCAAGCCGGAGCCGAGCGAGAAGCAAGACGCCGACAAGACGACCCTGAGCGCCGTCCGGACCGCGGTCTGGGTCTCGAAGCTGCTCGGGGTTCCGACGCCGGCGCTTTACGTGCGCCCGCACGAGGTACCGGGGGGCGTCGCGGTGATGCCTACGCCCGAGCCGGCGCTCGCGCTCGGCCCCTCGGTGCTCACCGGTCGCTCGGTCCCGGAGCTCTCCTTTCTCTTCGCGCGCGAGCTCGGCCACGTGCGGATGACCGGCCGCGTGCTGACGTTCTATCCCGACGTCGCGGATCTCCGGGCGCTGGTGACGGCAGGCATCCACCTCGTGATCGGCCAGACGGGACAGCTCGCCCCCGACGTGGAGCTGGCGCGCCGCGAGCTCGGCAAGCGCCTCGATCCGGCGCACCGCGCGGCGCTCGCGACGGCGGTCCGCGCGCTGACCGATCGCGGTGGTCAGCTCGATCTGCTCGCCTGGCTCCGGGCCGTGGAGCGCGCCGCTTGCCGTGCGGGCCTTGTGGCCTGCGCCGACGTCACGGTCGCGGCGCGGGTCCTCTCGGTCGACGGGCACGTCGTCGGTGGCCTGTCGGCGGCGGATCGCCTCCGGGACCTCGTTCCCTTTTCGGTGTCCCCGCGCTACGCCCAGGTCCGTCGCTCGCTCGGCATCGCCGTCCGCACGTCGCAGGTAGGCTGACGAGGAGCCGCCACCGCCGTCGGCGCGAGCGGCGTCAGGCCGCGCGCTTCAGGATCTCGCCGACGATGTCCGCGTCCGCGATCGCGGCGAAGACGGGGCGAAGCGCGTCGTTCCGGTCCTCGGTCCCGAAGGCACCGCTCGGGGCCATCGCCCGCGCCTGCGGCCCGTCCAGCACGAGGAACACGTCGTGGAGCTTCTTCCACGGCGCATCGATGACGTAAGCGATGCGCGACCGGTCGAGCGAGAGCTCCTCGTTGTCGCGACGGATGAGGACTCGCGCGTTGGTGACGAAGTAGCGCGTGACTCGGGCGAGGCGGACGGGCCGGACGACCGCGGCGTACGCGACGCCCACCGCCACCGCGAGAAGCAGGAGCATGCCGAGCGCCGCACCCCCCACGAGCACCGCGGCTAGGACGGGCGGCAGCGCATGGAGGCGTAGAAGCCGCGCCAGCGTGGGCACCGACTTGACCATCGAGCGCACGAAGAGGAGCGCGAGTACGCCGCCCACCGCGGCCATCGCCGCGCGTCGCGCCGTCCACGCCGAAGCCTGGGGGGAGCCCGACCAGAGGACGCGCTCACCGGGATCGAGGCGCTGCGCCAGCGGCCGATCGCCGTTGCCGAGGGGGACGCTCGGCTCGACGCCGCGGATGATCGCCCACAGGCGATCGGGCGCGTCCACGTCGTGCAGCGTGAGCGACAGCGTCCGGCGCAGCGCGCCGGTGGGAACGGCGCGAATGATGACGAGGTCGCCCATCCCCGGCTCGCGCGGACTCCAGCGGACGAGGGCATAGCTGATCTGCTTCGTGTCGATCGTGCGCCTCAGCCGACCGCGTCGCCAGATGACGTGCTTCTCGGTGACGAGGAACTCGACCTTCGACCGCCACCAGAGGGGGAAGCGCCATGCCCCGAGAGCGAGCGTCGCGCACCAGGCGGCAAAGAGCACCATGCCCCCGACGGGCACGGCGAGCGACCTCGCCACCACGAGCGCGTAGCAGAGGGTCACCGCCGAGAGGACGGCCCCCATCACGCACACGACCTTGTTGACGAAAGGCACGGTCACCGCCCGGCAACGTCCTTGCCAGACGATCCGCTCGCCGTAGAGCGAGTCGCGACTCACCTGGGGCCTCTTCTCCCTGTTCTCCCTCATCAAAGAGTGGGCCCCGGCGAGACACCTGTCTAGGGGCGGTCGAGGGCTTGGACGCGCGGAGACGACGAAAGTTGGCTGCGATCCGCTGACAGCACCCGACCGCACGCAGTCACAGCGGAAGCGGCAGGGCGGCGTGGCGCTTGGTGGGCCCTCGAGCGTGTGCGCGAACGACCAGAGCATCGCACCATCGCCGCATCGGAAAGCCGGCGATCCCAGCCGCTTCGGGGAAGTTGCTCGTGGCGGTCATCCCCGGGAGCGTGTTGACCTCGAGCAGGGTCGTGGCTGCATCGTCCGCGTCGTCACCGACGACGAGGTCGACTCGAGAGAGATCCCGGCAGCCGAGCGCGAGGTGCGCGAGAACGGCCACCTCCTGCACACGCGCAGACACGGACGCAGGGAGATCGGCCGGGCAGACGTGGGAGCTCCGGCCGGGCGCGTAGCGTGCCTCGTACGTGTAGAAGGGGTCGTTCGGCGTGAAGATCTCGGTGGGCGGTAGCGCGGTGGGTTGCCCTTCGACCTCCAGGACGCCGCAGGTCACCTCCCGCCCCCGCGCGAAGTGCTCAACCACCGCGAACTCGTCGATCGCCCAGACGGCCTGGAGCGCCTGCACGATCGCGTCGATCGACGCCTCCGCCTCGAGCCGGGCGACTCCGATGGCCGAGCCGTGCGACGAAGGCTTGACGACGAGACGGGCGCCGATGTCCCGGCGGGCCCGCTCCGCCACCGCGCGCGCATCGCCGCGTGCCACGGCGAAGCCCGGGGCCACCGGCAGCCCCGCCCGCTCGAAGAGCACCCGGGCGACGCGCTTGTGCATCGCGAGGGCGCTCGCGAGGACGCCCGAGCCGACGTAGGGCAGGTCGAGCACCTCGAGCAGGCCCTGGAGCGCGCCATCTTCACCCACCGCCCCGTGCACCACGGGGAAGGCGACGTCGTAGCCACCGGTCCGGAGCGACTCGGAGAGAAACGCGTCGAGCTCCAGCCGTACGACGCGGTGGCCCGCCGCCTCGAGCGCTTGCGCCACGCCGCGGGCCGACGCGCGGCTGACCTCGGCCTCCGTCGACGGCCCCCCCTGGATGACGGCAACGCCGAGCGGCGTCGAGCGATCCCCCATCTTCACGCCGGTACCTTCGGCGCGACGAGAGCGGACATGTCGACCAGCTCGAGCCCGAGCCGCGTCGCCACGTCGAAGATGCGCGTGTCTCGGTAGAGCTCCCCGAAGCAGATCCGCCCGATGCCGGCGTTGGCGATGAGCCGGAAGCATCCCCAGCAAGGGCTGGCCGTGACGTAGATGTGCGCGCCGTCGACTCGCACGCCGTTACGCGCGGCCTGGACGATCGCGTTGGCCTCGGCGTGCACGGTACGAACGCAGTGGCCGTCCTCCATGAGATGGCCGTCCTCGTCGCAGTGGGGGAGGCCGCGAATGCTGCCGTTGTAGCCGGTGGCGAGGATGCTCTTGTCGCGGACGATGACGGCACCGACGAACTTGCGGTCGCACGTCGAGCGCGTGGAGACCTCGCGCGCGATGTTCATGAAGTACTCGTCCCAGGAGGCGCGCGCGCGGGGCATGTCGGGCTCGGATCTCTAGAGCGCGGGCGCGCCGGCCGCAATGCCGGGAACGACGCGTAGATTGACAAAGGACGCGCCGCACGGCATCGAGTGGCTCGATGCTTCGACAGGGATGGCGGCGCCGGGCCCTCGGCGCGGTGGGGATGGTGGCCGCGGGGCTCGTCTTGGCCGGAAGCGCGGCCGCGCAGACGGCCGATGAGCATGCCGCGGCCGAGGCGCTCGTGCAGACCCTCGAGCACGACGCCGCCCACACGGTCGTGACGGCCGATGCCGTCGCCGCCGCGAAGGGCGCCCTCGAGCGGGCGACGCGCCTGCGCTCGGCCGGGGACGAGGCGCACGCGAAGGCCGCCGACGGCCTGGCGCTCGAGTGGGCGCAGATGGGGCGGGACCTGGCGAAGGCCGCGGACGCCGAGGCGACGGCGGCCGAGCTGCGGCGCAAGGCGGTCGACGCGCAGGCGCTGCTCGAGCGGACGCGCGCTCAGGTCGAGGAGGGCATCGCCCACGTCGGCCGGCTCCGGACGCAACTGCAGGACGCCGACAAGGCGGGGAAGGTCGACCGCGTCGCGGTCGAGGTGCACGAGGGAGATCCCCCGCCGCGTAGGAAGGGCACCGGAAAGAAGGGCGGCGTCGAGGCCGGCAAGAAGCCGACCAAGGCGACGGGAGGAGCGCCGTGAGGCGCCCGGTGTCGACCGTGTTCGCGGTGACGACGGCGCTGCTGGTCGCCGGGTGCGGCGCGTCCGCCATCCGCATCGCCGCTCTCGACGACATGGAGCGCGCGCGGGGAGCCCCGGCCAGCGGCGAGGCGGCGAAGCTGGCCCCCGAGGCCTACGCCCGAGCCGAGCAGGAGCGCCGGATCGCGCTCGAGGAGCACGCCGCGGGTGATGACGTCGGCGCCGTCCTGCACGCGCAGAGGGCGGTGGCGGCGTATGAGCACGCGCTGGCCGTGGTCCGCCTGGCGCTAGCCACGACCGAGCTGGCCGATGCCCAGAAGGCGCTCGACGACGCGACGACGGAGCTCCAGACGGTCGAGGCATCTCGGGCTCAGCTCGAGCACGAAGCGGCCGAGCTCGACGAGCGTGTGCGGCTGTCTCGCGAACGCCTGCTGCCCGCCTCGAGCGGACCGGCGACCGGCGAGCGCGAGGAGGCCCGGCTCGTGGCGGCGCGCGCCCTGGCCGTCGAGGCGCAGCTCCTGTGCGGTGCGGCGCGCCTCGTCGCCGCGGACGCAGCGGGGCTGGCCGACGCCGACGGCGAGGCGGGCAAGCTCGACCACCGCCTGTCGACGAGCCCGCGGCCGGCACCGATCGACGAGGCCGCCCGCGTGCGAGCGCGTTGCCTCGACGTGCTCACGCGTGCCCGTCGAGCGGCGGGTGACGACGCGGGCGCCTCGGACGCGCTGCTGTCGGAGCTGTCGGCGAGCGGCGGGTGGGACCCCGCGCGGGACGAGCGCGGCGTGGTGGTCACGCTGCACGACGCGTTTCATGGGGCGGAGCTGGGCCCGGACGCCGCCACCAGGCTCAAGGACCTGGGGCGAGTGGCCGCGGCCCATCCTGGTTTCGCGGTGCAGGTCGTCGTGCACGACGCGGTCGGCGCCCGAGACGACGCCGATGCGCGCCGCGCGGGCGCGGCCGTGCAGGCCCTGGTCGCGGGAGGCGCCGCCGCGGGGCACATCCGACCCGAGCTGGCGGGGACGCGCTCCCCTCTGGTCGATCCGGGCGACGCGAAGCGACGGGGACGCAACGAGCGGCTCGACGTCGTGTTCGTCGCGTCCGGGAAATGACCGACGCCCTAAGGGGTCGTCGCGAGCTTGTAGCCGAAGCCGTACACGGTCAGGATGTGCTGCGGTTTGTCCGGGCTTCGTTCGATCTTCTTGCGGAGCTTCACGATGAAGTTGTCGACGGTCCGGTTGGTGGAAGACCCTTCCAGGCCCCAGATTCGCGTCAGGATCTCGTCGCGAGCGACGGGTTGACCCGCGCGCTCCGCCAGCATCCGAAGGAGCTCCACCTCGTAGAACGACAAGGAGTGCTCACGTCCGCGCGAGCTCACGGTGTGCGCGGTGAAGTTCACGGTCGCCTCGCCGAGCGCGAGGGTCTCCGGGACCGCGGCCACTCCACGGGCCGCGTGTGCGCGACGGAAGATCGCGCGGATGCGGGCGATGAGCTCGTTCACGCCGAACGGCTTGGTCACGTAGTCGTCGGCTCCGGCGTCCAGCCCGCGAATCTTGTCCGTCTCCTGCGAGCGCGCGGTCAGCATCAGGATCGGGACCATCGCGTTGATCCGCCGTAGCTCCTCGCAGACGGCGTACCCATTCACGTCCGGCAACATCAGGTCGAGGATGATCGCGTCCGGCGTCTCGGCTCGCGCCAGTGCGATCCCCTCCTTGCCCTTGCCGGCCGCGATCACCCGGAAGCCCTCGAACTCCAGCGCGTCGCGGAGTCCCATGACGATGTGGGGCTCGTCGTCGATGACGAGGATGGTCCTCTTCGCCGGCGGCATTCTGCGTCACGTAGCATACGCGTCCGAAGAGAAGAACGGCGCGGCCCTCGTTGGCCTCGGGGGCGGGACGGTCAACCTGGTTGGCCTTCGCCTTCCGGCGTTGGCGTCGTGTCGGGCGGGGCCGGGCTCGCGGGAAAGGCCTGACGGAGCACCCGGACGTGCTTCGCGGTGATGCCCGGGACGGCGAGGAGTGCCGCGTCCGTCGCGGCCCCGATGGCGGTGACGTTGCCCACGTACTGGAGGAGGGCCTTCTTCGCCTTCGGTCCGATCCCCTTCACGTCGTCGAGGGGCGAATGGAAGCGCCGCTTCTTGCCAACGCGCATACGCGCGCGATTCGAGAAGCGGTGCGCCTCGTCACGCATACGCGCGAGGAGAAAGAGCGAC
>JBEKGQ010000381.1:0-6962 GCA_050012715.1 Polyangiaceae bacterium | reverse complement strand
ACGATCTGGTTGTCCTTGTCCCACTGCGTCCGCGTGCTGACGAACTCCGTCGAGTCGGCGTAGAAGCGGTTGTCGATGACCCACTTGCGGCCGATGAGCTCCTCGGCGGCCACGAAGCGCTCCTCGGAGGCCTCGTCGGTCGCGGCGCCGCCCTCGGCGTTCATGATGTCGACGAACGCCCCGAGGTACGTGCCTTTCGCCGGAAGGGTCGACGGCGCGATCGAAGGCGCCGGCGCGTCCCACGAGAGGAAGCTCGTGTCGAGCGCGACGTCGGCGCTCCCCGCGTCACCGGCCGCGTCGCCGCCCGCCTCCGTGGTCGTCGCCGGCGCGTCGGTGCCCGCCTCGCTCACCGCGGCGTCTCGGGTCGACGAGCACGCGGCGCATCGCAGCGCCGCCGCCGCCACGAGGACGCTGAGGAAGGTCCAGCGAAGGGGCTCCGGACGAAGTCGATCTCGGTTGCGCACCGGTCACTCTCCTTGGGGGGCGGCTCGCCCCATCTTCGGCCGTCGTTCGATGAAGTCCTCGGCGCCGAGGCGCGCCTCGGCCAGCGGCTCTCCGGCCGCGCTCGTGATCCGCACCTCGAGGTGCGCTCCGGCGTCCGCGAGCGCCGGGATCGCGCCGAGGTCGACCACCTTCGCGACGCCATCCGCGGGAACGTCGACCGCTTGCTCTCCCGCGGGGCCGTTGCGCCCGAAGCCGGTGACCCACCATGAGACACGCGCGCCGGGCAGCGGCGTGAGGCGATCATTGACGACGTAGATCGAGAGCGGCGCCGACGGGTTCTGAGGATCGTAGGCGATGCTCGGCAAGAGCGGCGCCATCGCCGCCTTCATCGCGGCGTAGCCGAGCTTCGGGCGCCGGTAATAGTCGAGGACCGACCAGGTGATCGAGGGCCAGTCGTCGACGAACATGAACTGGTAGATGCCCGTGTTGCCCGCCCACTTTCTTCGCCGGAGGAGCTCGGTCGTGTAGCGCAGCAAGGTCGCCTGGTAGCGCTGCGTGTTGTGGACGAAGGCCCCGAGATCGGGCCCCTGCTCGACCCGGGCCACGTCGAACGTCGTCTGAGGCTGAAAGTCCGCGAACCTCCAGCTGTCCCATTCTTCGGGGGTCCGCGGCCAGAGCGTGTTCGCGTCGAACATCGTCCTCAGCGTCTCGACGCCGGGGAGCGCCGCCGCTCCGTACTCCGTGACGAACGGCGCCTCCTTCGCCTGTGCGGCGTCGTCGAGCTGCCCGTCGTACCAGCCATAGTAGTAGTGCCCGTCCCCCGTCCCCGAGTCGCGATGCACCACCCTCGACGGATCGAGGCCGCGCACCCGCGCTGCGAGCGCGTCGTCGAGCGCGCGGTTCTGCTCCGGATCCCGGCGCTTCATCCACGTCATCGCGTAGGGCGATTCGTTGTGCATCGACCAGACGACGATCGACGGGTGGTCGCCGTACTGCCGCACCATGTCCTCCGCCTGGCGCAGCGCCTCCGCGTGAAACGACGGCAAGTCGGTGTACCCCCACTGCAGGGGGAAATCCTGCCAGACCATGATTCCGAGCTCGTCGGCGAGATCGTAGAGCTCGGGCCGCTCGAGGTGCGCGTGCACGCGAATCGAGTTGAGGTGCGCATCGAGCGCGAGCCGGAGGTCCCGCTCGTAGAACGCGCGGTCCGCCTGCGACAGCCACTGGGTCGCGATGTAGTTGGTGCCTCGCGGGTAGATGCGCTGGCCGTTGAGGAAAAAAACCCAGTTCTCGTCGCGCTCGATCGACCGGATGCCGAACCGCGCGGCGCGATCGCTCACGCCGCCACTGGCCTGCGTGAGCCGCGCGTCGAGCTCGTAGAGGTTCGGCTTGCCGTAGTCCCACGACCACCAGAGCCGCGGGTCGTGCACGACGACCTCCGCGTGCGCGCGCGACTCGCCGGGGGGAGCCCTGACGCTCACGTGAACCGGGGCCGCCACCGGACCGTCGAAGTTGCTCGGCTTGATCACGCCGTCGATCGCCACGTCCACTGCCGTCTCCGTCCAGTTCCGGATCGTCGCCTCGACGACGAGGCGCGCCGACGACGTGCTCACGTCGCGAGGGACGACGACGACCTCGGCCAGATCGACGCCGGGGGAACGACGGATCGCGACGCCGCGGAGAACGCCGCCGGTGGACCGCTCCTGCCCGCGAGCGCTCGTCGCTCCCGGGCGAGTGTCGTGATAGGCGAAGACGCCCTTGATCTGGTTCTGCATCTTCGGCCAGCTGACCGCGTACTGCTGCGACATGTCGAAGGCGAGCGCCGGTGCCGACACCTTGAGGGCGACCACGTTGCGCCCGGCGTGAAGCGCCTTCGTCGCGTCGACGGACCAGTGCTGGAAGTAGCCCTCGTGACGGCCGACCGACGCTCCGTCGACGAAGACCTCCGCGTAGTAGTCGACCATGTCGAGATCGATGATGACCGGCGTGGGCGGCGAGCTCGGCTTCCAGTCGATTGTCTTTCGGAACCAGACCGTGCCGCTGTAGTCGAGGCCCATCTCGGGGTCGACCTTCGCGAGAGCCCCCGGCGCGCCGTCCCCGAACGGACGCCGCACGGCGGTCGCCTTCGGCGGGTACTCCTTGCCGCCCATGAGAAACCAGCTCGACGGCAGGCGCATCGTGGGCCAGCGCGAGTCGTCGATGTCGGGCGAGGCCACGTTCCCCTCGCCGTCGTACGGCAGGTACTTCCATTCGCCGCCGAGGTCCGTCCGCTCTGTCGCGACATCGCGGGCTTCGGGGACGCGTGCGGGGTCCGACGTCGCCCGCACGCCGGCGCCCGGCGCGGCGCAGCTGCTGGCCAGCACGGCCATCGCGAGCCAGGGAAGCGCGCGCACCGGCTCAGGGCTCCCACTGGATGTCGTCGACGTAGAACCCGACGGGCGCCGACGATGCGGTCGTGATCGACCACGCGAACCCGCCGATCACGTCCTCGTACGTGTCACCGGTGATCGGGATCTCGTAGGTGGCCCACGCCGCGGTGAGGGTGACGGTCTTGGCCGCCTTGAACGAATCCGCGTGGGTGAGGCCGGCGTCGGAGCTCGCCCCGGGCGTCGTGTTGACCCCACCGACGATGAACTGCACCTGCTCGCCTCCGGCGACCCCCGCCGCCGCGAACGTCACCTTCGAGGCCCCGGGCTGGACGGGGCGGCCGGGCAGCGCGCCCCAGTTGTTCCCCGGGTACTGCCAGTAGACGCCGACCCACGCGCTCGAGGCGCCGGAGCCGAGGACGGGGGCCCACGTCACCGAGTAGCAGACGCCGACCGCCCCGCTGACGCGCGCGGGGCACTGGCTCGAGTCCGACGACATCGTGATCGCGTTGAAGTCGGTCGGCGAGTCGCCCATGAACCCCGTGGGGAGGAAATCGTCGCTCACCGTCAGCGGGAGCGAGAGTGGGCCCGCCGCTGCGTCGACGCCATCGCCGGCCGGCGGCGTGAGGGTGCCGCCGGCGCTCGTGCCGGGCGCGGAGCAGCCGAGTGAGCCGACCGCGGCCGCGAGCACCGTGACGATGCCGAGACCCCCTCGCCGTCCCGTCGAGGTCATGGGCCGCCTACTCCCACGTCAGGTCATCGAGATAGAACTTGATGGCGTCGTTTCCCGCGTCGCTCGCCGTCGCGACCCAGACGAACGCGCCGAGCACCCCCTGCGAGTACGAGGCTCCCTCGAGGCTGATCGTGTACTGCGTCCAGGACGTCGTCAGCGTCACGACGGGCGACGAGACCGCGAAGGTGTCCCCGTAGGTCCCGGTCGCCATGTTGACCGGATCGTTGATCCCGCCCGTCTTGAACGTCAGCACCTCGCCGCCGGCCGCGCCCTGGGCATAGAACGACACCTGCTTCGCGCCGGGGGCGATCACCAGGCCCGGCTCGGTGCCCCAGTTGTTCGACGGGTACTGCCAGTAGACACCGGCCCAGGTCGGGCCCGTGCTCGTCCACGAGATGACGTAACAGTCGCCGCCCGCGCCGGGGGCCCTCGTCGGACACGAGGCGCTGCCGTTGGCGCCGGTCGAGACCGAGATGCCGGTCGGGTCGTTCATGAAGCCCGACGGGATGAACTCCGAGCTGACGAAGAACGGGAGCGAGATGGCGCTCGAGCCGTCGCCGTCGTCCCCGCCCGACGCCTCGGCCGCGGCGTCCGGCGTGCCCGTGGAGGCCTTGGCGTCCGCCCCGCCGCCCGAGGCATCCGGGGCCGCGTAGCCGTTCGAGGCCGAGCTGCTCGAGCAGCCGAAGAAGGCGCTCGTCGCGACGGCCGCCGCGCCGAGGAGCAGGGCGGACCCCGCGGTTCGGAGGGATCGAAGGGGTGCTGTCGTCGTGGCTGTCATGCAGCGTGGATGTCCGCTCGCGCACGCGGCGATCACGCGAAGTCGCGGCCCCTGGACGATCGCGCGTCGATTTTGTGATCGACGGACCCGGCAGTGAACAAAGAGGTCGGATGGTTCGGCTCCCTCGAAGGCTCCGGCGCCTCTCCGGTGGCGCGCTCGGCGCCGTCGCGCTCGGCGCGGTGGTCGCGGCCTGCGGCCCGAGCGCCTCTCCGGCGATCGAGGGCTCGCTCCCGGTGCCGTTCAACGTCTCCGACTACTTCGCGCCCACCGGCTACGAGGGGGACGGCGCCGACGTCGAGGACGTCACCCTCGTCACGATGGTCAACGACGCGTGCCCGACGCGGTCGCCGACCCCCGCCGGCGACTGCTACTCCGTCGTCTATCAGGACGGCGCGGTCGACGCGACGCAGGGGTTCGCGGCGGTCCTCTGGCAGTACCCGAACAACAACTTCGGGGAGTACCCCGGCCACACGGTGCAGCCCGGCGCGACGGTCGTGACCGGCTGGGTGCGCGGCGCCGCCGGCGGGGAGCAGGTCGCCTTCCAGGTGGGCGGGACGAGCGACCCGTCGCTGCCCTACCAGGACTCCATCTCCGTGACGTCGAGCCCGATGACGCTCACGACGGACTGGCAGCCGTTCTCGATCAGCCTGCCGGCGTCGTACGGCGAGGTGCTGAGCGCCTTTGGCTGGGTCGTCAAGGCGCCGGTGCCCGGATCGACCGGATCGGCCACGCCGCCGCCGATCGCGTTCTACCTCGACGGCATCCAGTGGCAGACGTGATCGGGCCGGGCCGGAGCGGACGCACGATGGCGCGCGCGGCGGTGACGGTCGGCGTGCTCGCGTGGACCTCCGGGGCCGGAGCGCAGGAGGGGCCCAATCCTTTCGCGTGCCCCGGGCAGGCCGAGGCCATCCTCGCCGGGCTCGACACGACGGACATGGCCGAGGAGCGCGACAAGCGCGTCGATGCCGCCGCGCCCCCCGGGGAGACGCCGTCCGAGCATGCCCAGCGGGCGTGCGTCACGGCCGAGATCATGGCCCGCGTGGGCGACGTGCGCGCGGAGAGATACTTCGAAGACGCCATCGCCGCGCGCCCCGACGAGGGCGGCTACGAGCTCTGGTACGGCCGCTACCTCGGCCGCCAGCGTGGCTCCAACTACCCGCTCGTCGAGCGGGCCGAGCGCCACCTCGACCGCGCCCTCGAGAAGGTGCGGCGCCGCCGTGCGCTCGGCCGCGAGGCCTCGTTCGACGCCGTCACCGAGGACTGGGCCGAGCGCGCGCTGGTCGACCTCTACCAGGCTGACGGCTTCCCGGTCCTTCCCTGGAAGGGATACGCCTACGGGGCCGACACGAGCGGCGCGAGCCAGGCGCCCGGCGTCTTCGTCACCGCCGAGGGACGCGTGTCGGCCGACACGAACGACTTCCTCGACGTCGCGGACGTCCGGAACTTCACGTCGCAGATGCTCTTCGCCGAGTCGGTGGAGCGCCTCGACCGCCCGCTGACGCTCGCCGAGAAGCAAGCGCTCGCCCACAACCCGCTCCGCTACTCGTACCTGGCCCGCGCGCGCGTCCGGCAGAACATCCTCGGGGCGATCGACTTCAGCTACCGCGACCTCGAGATCGATCACGGCCAGGTCATCCGCTACGACCAGCCGACCGTCTTCGGCAACGCCAAGGTCGAGGAGTACGGCGTCACGTACAAGCGCGGCTTCGACCTCTACCCGCTCTTCGACGCCACCGTCGAGGCGAGCTACCGCCGCGTCGACCGGCTCGGCATCGTCGAGTACTTCCCCGACGAGTGGGAGCACATCGGGCTCACCGAGCTCAAGCCCTCGATCTCGCGCTTCCTCGGCCCCGACGTGCTGACGCTCGGGATGAACTACGTGTACATGGACATCTCCCCGGTCCAGGGCGGCGAGCTCGACGAGCGAAAGCGCGCGCGCCAGATCGCCGCCGTCTACTTCGACTACGCCGTCTACCGGCCGCTGCTCCTCCCGCAGACCGGCGAGGCGCTGCGGATCCGCCGGGAGGCGACGCGCGGCCTCCACTTCTTCGGCGGCGCGGCCTTCGACGACGAGGTCTACGGCACGCGCCTCGTCGAGAAGAGGGACTACTACGGCGGCGTCAGCCTCCTCGGCATCGGCCGCTGGGACGTGACGGCCCAGGCGACGCTCTACCAGGGCGGGGTCATCGACAACATCGGCTACGACCTCCGGAGCCTGTCGAACGCGCAGTGGCGCGCCTCCCTGACCCCGCTCGTCCGGCTCATCGACGTCGAGGCGACGCCCGGGATGCCGAAGACCGACGGGCCGGTCTTCTTGAACCTCGTCTTCCCGCTGCGGCAGGACATCGCCACGCAGGGGCCCTCCGACTATGACAACTTCCGCGTCGGCGCCGAGCTCTGGGCACGCATCGTCTCTCCTCACCTGCGCGGAACGAGCTTCCTCGCCTCCGGCGGGTACGCGTTCCAGGACTTCTACAACATCGGCAAGCCGCTCCACATCGCGCGGCTCGACGTCGGGATGGGGTGGTGAGGCCATGCGACCGACGCGAACCTCGGTGACGCGCGCCCTCGTCGGCGCGGCCCTCGCGTGCGCCGCGTGCGTGCACACCGTCCAGGGGCCTCGCCTAGCGGGATTCGCCGC
>JBEKGQ010000380.1:0-6974 GCA_050012715.1 Polyangiaceae bacterium | reverse complement strand
GCGGACGTGGATCGACACGTCGCGCCCGACCCCGCAGAACGGCACGGCGCCCGCGCTGCCCAGCCGCACCCTCGTCACGGACATCTGGTACCCGACCACCGCGACCGACGCCGGCGAGCCGACCGTTCAGGACGCGCCGCTGGCTCCGGGTGGGCCGTACCCCCTCGTGCTGTTCGTGCACGGGTCGTCGAGCGGCCGCGACCAGTACACGTACCTGACCATCGCGCTCGCGCAGGCGGGGTACGTGGTGGCGGCGGCGGACTTCCCGTTGACCGCGCTCACGACGGTGGGGGGCCCCTCGGATCTCCACGTGAGCGACCAGGTCGGGGACCTCGCGTTCCTCTGCGACCAGCTCCAGGCGGCCGCCCAGAACGCCGGCGACGTGCTCGCCGGGGCCGTGGACGGGCTCGGCTACGCCGTGGTCGGGCACTCGACCGGCGGAGCGGTCGCGGAGCTGGCGGCCTTCGGCGGGGACGACGCGCTCATCACCCACGACCCGCGCGTTCGCGCCATCGTGCCGCTCTCGGGCGACGCCTGCATGTTCAATCCGCCGTTCTTCCGGACGCGCACCGTGCCCGTCTTCGCCATCGGCGCCTCGAACGACCTCTTCGTGCGCTTCTCGAACAGCGGCCAGTGGGTCTTCGACAACACGAGCCCCCCGCACGTTCTCGCCGACATCGTCGGTGGGCAGCACCTCTACTTCACCGATCTCACGTTCCTGACGGACTCGGATCTCGATCCCGTCCCGACGGGGCCGACCTCCCCGCTCGCGGTGACGCTCGATGCCTACGGCGACGCAGGGGAGTGCCTGCCGGTCCCCCCGCCCGGCACGGCGACGCCGATCACCCCCGACGCGCAGCACGCGCTCGTGATCGGGCTCGTCACCGCCTATCTCGACGCCGAGCTGCGCGACAATGCCGGACCCCTCGCGGCCCTCGTGGCGGCGGGTGGTGCGACGGTCGTCTATCAGCAGTAAGCGAACGGAGACAGTGTAGGGAAGGTTGCCCTGCGTCCGGCGTACGACGGGACATGCGCCTCGTCGTCCTCGGATCGGCCCTGTCGATGCTGGCCCTGCTGGCATGTTCCCTCACCACGTCCTCCGGTGGCGGTGGCAACGAGTCTTGCACCGCGGCGGGCGCGGCATGCCCCAACGGCTCGACCCTGCAGGTGTGCGTCACTCAGGACTCCAAGGGCGATTGCACCAGTACGAAGTACACGACCAGCAATGGTCAGTCCTTCGCCTGCAACTCGTGCACGGACTGCACGAGCGCCGCCGCTTCGGCCCTGATGGCCTGCGAGGGCAGCAGCGGGTCGGGGAGCGGCAGCGGGGGGAGCACGAGCAGCAGCAGCGGCGGCAGCGGAACGAGCACCACGTGCGCCGACGGGGCGACGTGCTCCGGAGGCACCATCATGAAGGTGTGCACGTCGACGGACGCGACGGGAGCGTGCACGTCGATCGCATACACCGTCGGCTCGCAGACGTTCACCTGCGCCGGCTGCACGGATTGCGAGAGCGTCCAGTCCGAGGCGTCGCAGGCGTGTGCGACCTCGACCGGAAGTAGCAGCAGCAGCGGGAGCGGAAGCAGCAGCGGCAGTGGGAGCAGCGGGAGCGGAAGCAGCAGCGGCAGTGGGAGCAGCAGCGGGAGTGGAAGCAGCAGCGGCAGTGGCAGCAGCAGCGGAAGCAGCAGCGGCGGGACGGTCCTCACCTACGACGGAACGACCGGCAAGGCGTGCACGACGAGCACCGACTGCCATTCGTCGGGGGGACCCGGCACCAACGTGTGCTCGAACAGCAACTACTTCCAGGAAGGCCCCGTGTTCCCCCAGCCGGTCTGCCTGATGCCGGGCACCTGCGACTCGGGGACGGACGGCAACCTGCACTACTGCGACGGCCCCGACGATCCCAGCTCGCCGGGGGTCTGCCTCAACACCGGCACCGCGGGCACCGGTATCTGTCTGCCGCGGTGCAACTTCGCGCCGGGCGGCAACGTCGCCACCGGCTGCGTGGGCAAGGACACCTGCTTCGTCGCCGGCTACGACGCGGACTCCGGCGGCACCGTCCTCGGCACCGGCTACTGCTTCGGCGGATGCACCGAGAACAGCGACTGCCCGACGGGCAGCTCGTGCCAGACGAACGAAGGGGTGTGCGTGACGACGCTCACCGCCATCACCGCGGCGGGGACGAGCTGCGACGCCACCACGGTCAGCGGCAATGGCTGCGACTGCCTCTCCGACGCGACCACCGACATGGGTTTCTGCACCAGCACCTGCGTCGTCGGCGGGACGGGCTGCCCGACCGGCTGGATCTGCGACGCCGAGCTGCCGAAGACGCTCACCGACTCGGCGGGCGCGACGGTCACCGCCTGGACGACCCAGAACCCCGGTCTCGGTGGCTCGTGCGTGCCGAGCTGCGTCGTCGGCGGCACGACCACGTGTCCGACGAGCTCGACGTGCCAGTCGAGCTTCGCGGCGGGGGCGGATTGTCTTCCGTGAGCGCCTGAGAGGCTCGCGCGCCGCTCAGCCCCCGAGGAGCTCCCGGTAGCGCTCGACCATCTCGGTCGGGGTGGCCTCGCCGTGCTCGGCGCGCCACGCGTCGAGCAGCTCGCCCGCCACGCCGGCGTCGGGCTCACCGTCGATCGGCTCGTTCTCGGCGACCCGCGCGGGGCGATAGACGCCGGCGTCGTACCGCAAGGACCGGGGGTAGTCGTCGCGCGGGTCGTTGCGGTTGATCGTCACGCCGAGGTTCGTCGCGGCGCGGGCCCGCTTCGAGTCGACCCACACGCCGGTCATGGCTCCGACGGTGGCCAGGATGGACGTGTGATCGAACGTCGCGCGGCGCGCCGGGTCGCGCGCCTTCCACCCGAACACGCTGCCGCGATCGATCCAGGGCGAGACGACGACGGCGGGGACCCGGGGTCCCAGCGTGTCGAACGCGTACCCGGCTTCCCGGCCACGGCCGGAGCCGAAAGCGTCGTCCGGCTGGAGCACGACGTAGTCGTTGCCCGGGCATTGCTCCTTCCAGCCCGGATGCCCGGGCGGGATCACGTGGTCGTAGAACCCGCCGTGCTCGTCGTACACGATGAGAAAGAGCGACTTCTCGAAGACGCGCGGGTTCGAGACGAGCGTGTTGTAGAGGTCCGCGATGAGCTTCTCGCCGTGGCAGACCCCCGCCGACGGATGCTGGCTGCTCCACGGCGGGATGATGTGCTGCGGCTCGATGAAGGTGTACGTCGCGAGCTGGTCGGCCGCGACGTCACGGGCGAAGCCGCCGATGAGCTGCAGATGGCCGCTGAACGTCTTGGTCCACGCGTCCCCGGCGAGCCAGAGGTGCGGCATGTCGTGGAAGTAGACCCGCCACGAGCGCGGGTCGGCGGTGCCGAGCCGGTCGAAGATCATTCGCCCGCGGATGCGCGAGTAGTAGGCGCCCGCGCGCGTGACGCCGCCCGAAGTGCCGGCGTGGGCGAACATGCGGTTCGGGGCGGTGGAGCTCGGGAGCGAGCAGAACCAGTGCGAGCAGACGCCGTACTCCTTCGCGAGGGTCTGGAGGATCGGCAGGTGGCCGTCGCCATACAGCGTGAGGTAGTCGCGCATCTTCGCGTGGCTGACCGACGGGTGGTCATGGAGGAATCGCGCCGCGAAGCCGCGCATGTCGGCCGGCTG
The DNA here is from genome assembly GCA_050012715.1 of Polyangiaceae bacterium. Lineage (GTDB taxonomy): Bacteria > Myxococcota_A > Polyangia > Polyangiales > Polyangiaceae > Palsa-1150. The sequence continues at coordinate 3,314 of JBEKGQ010000380.1, read as the reverse complement.
GTCGACGCCGCGGCCCCGGATCTGCGCCTCGACGGACTGGAACCCGTGGCCCGGATCGGGGGAGAACGCGTCCGGGGGCGCGCCGTACTGCACGTCGACCCATGCGGGCAGGCCGTCGCGGGCCTCGTACTGCAGGGTCGTTCCGCCGGGGACGCCGTCGTGCTCCTCGCCCGCCAGAGCACCGAGCATGAGGTCGTAGGAGCGGTTCTCGAGCATGAGGACGATGAAGTGCTCGACCTTGCCGTCGAACGCCTCGAATGGGATCTCCGGTCGCCGCAGCCCGGCGACCACGCGCGAGCCGCAGCCCGTGACCGCGGCGGCGGCCGCGCCCGCGCCGAGGCCGAGGAAGCGACGGCGCGGGATCGCCATGGCCGAAGAGTAGCCCCGCCCGCGCGGATTGCGACGTCGCGAGGCCCGGGAGCGGCTCGAGGAAGACCGAGAGCGGCTCTGGGAGGTCATGGAGCGGCTCGAGGAAGACCGAGAGCGGCTCTCGGAGGTCGAGGAGCGGCTCGAGGAAGACCGAGAGCGGCTCTCGGAGGTCGAGGAGCGGCTCGAGGAAGACCGAGAGCCGCTCTCCGAGGACAACGGTAGGCTCCCGGTGCTCAGCGGTTCGACGCCGGTGCCTCGAACGACGCGGACCGAGAGACGCTCGCGGCGCGGCTCGACTCAGAAGCGCAGCATCACCGTGTCCGCGGCGCCTCGCGTGTCCGGCGCGGGTGCGCCGGCGAGGTAGAGCACCACCCCCGCGGCCAGAGCGACGACCCCGGCGGCGAGGGTCACGTCCGCGATGCGCGCGGAGCTCTTCGCGTCGTTGGCGAGGGTGACTCCGGACGGATTGGTGCAACTCGTGCCCGGGCACGCGACGTTGGAGTCGTTCCACTTGCTGATGGCCCGCGCCCCGAAGTAGGCGCCGACGCCGAGGGAGGCCAGCCCCGCCAGCCCCAGGCCGATCCCGAGAGGACGGAGGAGCGAGCCGTGGGAGGGGGCAGGGGGCAGGGCAGGCGCGAGAAGGCGCAGGGTGGCCGGAGCGAGAGGCAGGGGAAGGAGGTCGACGTTCGTCTGCTCGCCTTCCCCGACGTGTACCGTCACGCGGGACTCCTGGCGACCCGGCGCGGAGGCGACCACCGCGACGTCCCCCGGATCGACCGGCAAGGCGACTCCCCACGTGGCCTCGCTCCGAGGTAGGCCGTTCGCGGTCACGCGCAGTCCGTCCACGCGCGCCGCCGGCCCGACCCGGATCGCGAGCTTCGGGACGCGCGGCTCGACGGCGGCGAGGTGCTCGCGGGCGAGACGGACACGCTCCTGGAGCTTCGCCGCGTCTCCGGAGCCTTCCTTGCTGACGCGGACTACCTCGCCGAACTCGAGCCAGGCCGAGGCCAGCTTGCCTTCGGCCTCGTGGCACAGCGCGAGGCGAAGCAGGGTTCCGCCCGCGGGATCGAGGCGCTGACTCTCGGCGAACGCCGAGCAGGCCTCCGGCGTGCGTCCCTGATCCATCAGGAGCTTCCCCCGCTCGAAGAGCGCCTCGGCCGCGATCGGATCGCGCGGTGCGGGCGACTGCGCGAGGGCAGGCGCGCTGACGAGCAGCAGCGCGAGCGCGAGGGACCTAGTAGCGGTCATTCGTCGCCGCGGACCTTACCACGCTCGAATTCGAGGTCGGTCGGGGGCGGGGGACGAAGCGGCGGGGAGGGGAGGCGACGGTGGGAGTCGGAGCCGGGGTCGGGATCGGGATCGGGGTCGGGATCTCGGTCGCGGACGCGGACGCGGTCGCGGTCGCGGTCTCGGTCGCGGTCTCGGTCGCGGTCGCGGACGCGGTCGCGGTCGCCGTCCTTCCCCGGAGCAGCGTCAGCGCCACCACCGGGACCGCGACCACCAGCGCCACCGCCGCCACGAGCAGCGGCCATCGCCGCCGCCGGGGCGGCCCCTGGTCCTTCACGAGCCGGATGACCGCCGCTCGCCCGTCGTCCGTCCCGAACGGCGCGAGCGCGGCCGCCAGCTCCGCCACCGTCGCGAACCGATCCTCGGGGGCCTTCGAGAGGCACCTCTTCACGATCGCCTCGAGCTCCCTCGGCGCTTCGGGAAGCACTTCACGAAGCGTCGCCGGCTCGTCCGCCACCACCGAGGCCAGCGCCGAGCCCACGGTCATTCCCGCCCCGAACGGCGCCTTGCCGCTGGCCAGGCGGAACACGATGACCCCCAGCGCCCAGATGTCCGTCCGGTGGTCGACGTCCCGTGCGCCGCGGACCTGCTCGGGCGACATGTACATCGGCGAGCCGAGCACCTCGGCCGGACCGGTCAGCGACGCCTCCGCCTCCTGCCCCGCCTCCGAGGACTTCGAGATCCCGAAGTCGAGCACCTTCACGAGCGGGCTCCCGTCGGCGCGCTTCGTCAGGAACAGGTTGCTCGGCTTCAAGTCCCGGTGCACGACGCCGCGCGCGTGCGCCTCCGCCACCCCGGCGCAAGCCTGCAGCACGTAGTCGACCGCCTCTGCGACCGGGAGCGGCCCGCGCGCCTTCAGCACGCTGGCCAGGTCGGCTCCCGCGAGCTGCTCCATCACGAGGAACACCCGCCCCCGGTCGCGCCCGACGTCCATCACGCGGACCACGTGCTCGCTCTGCAGCGCGATCGCCGCGCGCGCCTCGCGGATCATGCGCTCCGACGACACCGCGCCCGCGTCCCGGAGGACCTTGATCGCCACCCGCTGGCGGAGCTCGCGGTGGGTCGCCGACAGCACGACGCCCGCCGCGCCGCCGCCGAGCTGGGACTCGATGACGTACTTGTCCGCGAAGAGGGTGCCGGGCTCGGGGAGCTCCGCCATCGCAGGAAGCGTAGCGCAGCATGCTAGCCTGCCCGAAGTGGTTGGCGACGACGACTCCGAGCTCGAGGCCACGATCCAGTCGAACGAGCCTGGAAGCCGCGCCCACCCCGCGGCCGCCCTCGACGTCTCGGTGATCGTCCTCTCGGGCGCCGAGCGTGGCGGCAGCGCGCCTCTCCGCGGGAAGGTGCGGGTCGGCAAGGCCCCCGAGAACGACCTCGTCCTCTCGGAGGAGAGCGTCTCGCGCCATCACTGCGAGATCTCGCGCGTGCCGGGTGGCGTGCGCATCCGCGACCTCGGCTCGACCAACGGGACCTTCGTCGAGCACGCGCGCATCACCGACGCGACGACGCCGGTGGGCAGCGTCGTCCGCGTCGGCAACTCGGTCGAGCTCGCGCTCCGCCCGGACCTCGCGCTCCTCGCGATCGAGCCGTTTGCGGAAGGGGAGCTCGAGGGCGTCATCGGGGGCAGCCTCGCGATGCGCCGCATCTTCCGCGTGCTC
>JBEKGQ010000379.1:0-6991 GCA_050012715.1 Polyangiaceae bacterium | reverse complement strand
CACCGCTCGCCGATGAGGGCGTCGATCTTCTGCTCGTCGCTCGAGGTGCCGAGCGTCGCCGCGACGGCGGCCTGCGTCTCGCCGCGCTGGAAGAGCGCCGAGCCGTGCACGCGCGGGAGGATGCCGACCTCGCACACGATGTTGCGGATCGTCTTCATGTCGCGCCCGTCGATGCGCTTGCGCTCGCTGAGGACGTACTCGCGGACGACGTTGTACTTCCGCTCCTCGAACTCCTCCTTGACGAGCTTCTCGATCTTCGCGAACTCCTCCGCGCCGACCTTCGCCAGGACGCCCTCGACCATCTTGTTCTTGGTCGCCTTGTAGCCGTCGTAGCGGGCCTTCTTGTCCTTGATGAGCGAGGACGCGAGGATGTCCTTGTCCACGATGCCCTTGATCGTCTCGGCGACCGCCGGGGGCAGCGTCTTCTTCTCGAAGGAGCGCTTCGGCTTGCCGACCGCAGCGCGCATGCGCTCGATGAGTTCGAGGATCGGCTGCGCCGTCTTGTGCGCGAACATCAGTGTGTCGATGATGTCCGTCTCGCTCGCCTCGGCCGCGCCGCCCTCGACCATGACGATCGCGTCCTTCGACGCGGCGACCACCATGTCGATGTCCGACTTCGCCTGCTGCTCGAACGTCGGGTACGCGATGAGCTCCCCGTCCACCCGCGCCACGCGGACCGCGGTGAGCGGGCCGGCCCAGGGGATGTCCGAGATGTGCAGCGCCGCCGAGGCCGCGGTCATCGCGAGGACGTCGGTGGGGTTCTCCTTGTCGCTGGAGAGGACGGTCGCGATGATCTGCGTGTCGTTCTTGTAACCCTCGGGGAAGAGGGGGCGGCACGGACGGTCGATGAGGCGCGAGGTGAGGATCTCCTCGTCGCGCTGGCGACCCTCGCGCTTGAAGAAGCCGCCCGGGATCTTTCCGGCGGCGAACGTCTTCTCGACGTAGTCGCAGGTGAGGGGGAAGAAGTCGAGCCCGGGCCGCTCGTCGCCGCTGACGGCGGTGACGAGGACGACGCTCTCTCCGTAGGTGACGAGGACCGAGCCGTGCGCTTGCTTGGCGAGACGGCCCGTCTCCAGGACCAAGGGCTTCCCGTTGACGATGACGGATTCGCGGACGAAGGACATGGGGCGTGCGCTCCAGGGCGCTTTGCCGCGTGCGTGCGGCGATACGCCGAGCACGCCGCCCGCCTTGATCCTCGGTTCGCGAGCGCCAGCGGCAAGAGCACCACTCTCGCGCGCACGAATCGAAAATCAAGAAGCGAGGGCCGGCAGGCCCGGAATGGCGAAGTGAAGAACGTGGCTGGGACGTGACTACTTGCGAAGGGCGAGCGCGCCGACGACCTTGCGATAGCGGTCGAGGCTGACGCGCTTGAGGTAGTCGAGGAGCCGCCGGCGCTTGGAGACCATGCGAAGAAGGCCTCGGCGCGAGTGGTGGTCCTTGACGTGCGTCTTGAAGTGCTCGGTAAGATAGGTGATTCGCTCCGTCAGCAGCGCAATCTGGACCTCGGGTGACCCGGTGTCGTGATCGTGCGTCTGGAACTTGGTGACCAGCTCGGTCGTCTTTTCGGTGGCGAGGGGCATCGGTTCTCTCGTTCGAGACTGCCTAGCGGCAGGCTCGGTTGCGGGACGGGTCCAGCTTGGCTGCTTCCCCTCGAGCTACCTCGGGGGGAGAGAGTCGCGCAGGGCCAGACGGGTCCTCGGTGGTGAAGCGCGGCGGAGTATAGGCGTCTCGCCCCCTTCGTCAATCAGCCATCCGACGGCCACGAAACGGGCGGCGAAACGCGGTCTAGAAGCGGGCCTGGAGGCTCACCGCCGCACCGAGGCGGTCGGCCGCCTGGGGTACGCGGAGGCTCGCCGTGCCCTCGGAGGGGTCGACGACCACGAGCGTCCCGTTCGGGTCGCGGATGTACTGGATCCAGGCCATCGCGCTCATCATGCGGGAGAGGTCCCACTTCAGGCTCACGCGCCCCTGGAAGATGGGGAGGCGCCCCTGATCGTACGGAAGGATCGATTCGTCGCCCTGGGCGCGGACGACGATGGTGCGGGACGCCGGAACGCCGCCCTCGGTGAACTCGCTCTGGAAGGTGCTCGGGAGCTGCACGCCGCCGGCGATTCCCGGGGTCAGGTGGTAGTCCTGGAGGAAGTAGCTCGCCGCGATCGAGCCGAACATCTCCGGCTGGCTCGTCGCCTCCTTCGGCATGCTCTCGAACGGGATGAAGCCGGGGACGTTGCGCACGACGTAGTTGAGGTCGCGCGCGATGCCGGTGACGCTGAACCGCGCGAAGCCGTACTTCACGACCGCCTGCAGCGCGGCCGCCCACGCCGCCTGGTCCTTCGTGGCCCCGACGACGTCGAAGTCCTTCAGGTGCTGCTCGAGGACGTCGCCCTCGAGGCTCACGCTCCAGGCGACCTCTTGCGAGCTGTACTTCTCCGGCGCGAAGAGGACCATCGGCGCCATCGGATCGTTCCGGTAGAGCGTGAAGTCGATCGACTGCGGCACCGGCATGTTGTTGTGGACGAGGGCGCGCGCGCTGCCTCCGTAGGTGTAGACGTGCTGGCCGCGGACGTCAGGCAGGTCGAAGCGGCCCTGCTGGAAGAAGCCGGCGCCCGCGTCGAAGCGGAGGTGGTCGAGCGGATCCCAGCCGACGCCGCCGAGGAAGCCGTAGTTCGTGTCGGCCACGTCGACCGTCGTCACGTCGCTGTCGTTTCCGGGGCTGAGCACCTGCTGCGGCTGGACGATCTGCGCCGTCTTGAAGCCGCCGAACGCGTAGAAGCGCTTGCGGTCGTACTGCACCTTGAGGCCCGGGGCGCTGCCCTGGATGCCCGGGAAGATGGACTGGTTGATGTACGACGCCGTACCGCCCCACGAGATGTCGTAGAGGTACCCGAGGCGGAAGCGATCGGTGTCGAGCGGGAAGAACGTCGCCGACACGCCTTCGCGCGGGTCGCTCCCCGTGTTGTAGAAGAGGCGGAGATAGGAGCCGGCGTCGTAGAGCGCGGTGTTCAGGTTCCCCGTGTTCGCGGCGAGCGCGTCGAGGTCGAAGCGGAGGACGATCGCCGCCTCGGTGGTGAGGCCCGGGATGAAGCCGGGCATCTTCTTGTACATGACCAGGTGGGTCAGGTTTTCGCGGCCCGCGAAGCGCGAGTTCAGCGCGTCGAAGAAGAGGCGGTACTGCGGGCGGTCACCGATGGAGAAGCTCGGCGAGAGCGGGATGAGCTGCCCGGTCGGGTGGAGGAAGTCGTCGTCGCCGAACGTCCACGAGACGCGGGTGTCCATGAAGTCGCCGGGGCGCGTTCCCGGCGGGGCGAGGCCGACGGCGCGGGCGCCGGCGGTCCCCATCGTGTCGTAGCCCGGGTCCGGAGTCGCTCCCGCCGTCTCCGGCGACTGGGGCGGCAGAGGCTCCCTCCCCCCGGGGCCGCTCGTCGGCCAGCTGTACGTGTAGTTGCTGGGCGGTGGCGGCGGCGGAGGGGGCGGCGCCGGCTGCCACACGGGCGGCTGCTGCGCGAGAGCCGAGGGCGCAAACGCTCCGATGCAGGAGATGGACGTTACGGCGATGAATAGACGAATGGGTCGCATCGGATTCTGGTTCCTCGAGCGCTCGGCGCCCGATACTTCGATTCACGGCACGTTGGCGTTGATGGAGGCTTGGGTTCGCGCCTGCACGCACGCCAGATTCGACGTTAGCGGGGAGCACGTCTGCCCCGTCGGGCAGACCCCGTTCGACGGGAGGACGATGGCGACGTCGTCGTCGCAGCGCGCGTTCAGCGTGAACTGGCTGCCGCCGGAGAAGTACGAGATGACACCGGTGAACGCGTTGACCGTCGCCCCGCGCGACGCCGGCGGATCGAAGAGATCGGCCGCGCTGGCGTCCGCCTGGATGCGCGCCTGCGTCATCGACGACGAGTCGGACACGATGAAGATGAAGTCGTCCTCGGACGCGTACGCCGAATACTCGCTGCACTGGTAGTCGGTCGGCGCCGTGGAGCCGCTGCCCACGCAGACGGCGGCGCACTGAGCCTCACTCGGGGTGTCGCCCGAGTCGTCGTAGTTGATCTTGCCGTTGTGGTCGTAGTCGCAGTTGCTCGCGCCGTCGGTGGGCGTGTACACCGCGGAGCTGCCGGTGCCGGTGTACGGCACGTCGAGGGGCCCGAAGTGCTGTGCGATCTGCACCGTGACCGTGCCGGCCGTCTCGATGCGGGCGAGCGTCGACTCGAGCTGCCAGAGGCGAGTGTCGTTGTCCAGATCGGCGACTCCGAGCACCGTGGGCTCAGGCACGAGGCAAGGGCGGCTGGTGGGGTCCCAGTACTCGAGCTGCCACGTCGGGTAGTTGATCTCCGTGTAGCCGTAGAAGTCCGCCGACGTCCCGCTGAAGATCTGAAGCCGGTCGCACACGCGCATGTCGACCGGCGTCGAGAAGTTGTAGGCGTAGATGCCGCCGTAGCCGGGGGCCGGCATCTCGTCGGTCTGGAGATCTTGCGCGTAGAAGCCGGCGGACCCGAGGCCGATGACGATCGTGCTGAAGTCGTAGTTCGTCCCGCCGCGCCAGCCGGTGTCCATGTTGACCTGCGTGTTGGGGAAGTCGGTGGCGTTCCCGTTCCCGTTGTTCGCCGGGTCGTACCCGCGAACGAGCTGGATTCGCGGCAGCTGGAAGTAGATCGTGTCGCTGGCGCCGCTGGCGTAGGTCCCGAGATCCTCGGTGTTGTCGATGGGGGCGTAGCAACCCGGGTCGGCCGGGTAGTCGATGAGGCCGTTGTTGTTGTTGTCGATGCCATCCGAGCACTGAGGTGGTGGCACGCTGTCGGGCGCGACCGGGTCGTAGCCCAGGTCGTCGGCCCAGATGTGCGTCTCACCGAACGACGCCACCACGGGAACGACGACGCCCGAGATGGAGCCGTTCTGGAGCTGGACGTTGCGGACGTCGAGGTTGGAGATCGTCCCGGGCTGGACGATGAGGTTCACGTACCCGTTGAAGGTCGTGTCAACCGTCCCGTCGGGGAGATCGGCCTCGATCGTCACCGTGAAGCTCGTCGGCTGCACGACCGAGATGGGCAACGTCCGCTGGGGAGTCCCGGTATCTCCCTGCGTGATCATGACCTGGAGGCGCTTGCCGAGGCCGATCTGCGGGAAGCCGCCTCCCTGGCAGGCCCCCGCGACGACCGCGAATCCGAGGAGCGCGATGGGACGAACGATGAAGCGCTTCATCGCCCGATCATCTCGACGCGGTTGTCGGTGATGGCGCCGAGGTTCTGATCGACGCACGAGAGGATCTTGCACTCCTCGCCGGCGAGAGAGCAGGCGTCCAGATCCGTGTTGCACTGGTCGAGGTCGGCCGCCGGCGCGTTCTGGCAGGCCGTCTCGTGGAAGGTCGCCACGTCGTCGCGACACGTCTGCAGCACGCACCGCCCCACGCTGACGTCGCACGACCCGCCGGGAGCCATGACGCACGTCTGCGCCTCGACCGTCCCGGTGGCCTGGACCTGCCCGGGGCAGGCGCAGATGAAGTCCGGCCCGGGGAGGCCGTTCTGGCAATCCGAGTCGGTCGAGCAGGCCATGAGACCCTGCGTCGTGCCGTACGTCGTGTTGAAGCCGCATGCCGGGGCGTTGCGGATGAAGTCGATGAGCGCGTCGCGCTGCTCGATGTACGTGTTGAGCTGGGTCGTGTTGTCCTCGAGGACCTTGAACCCCGAGCCGCCGGCGGCGAGGTAGTTGCTCGTCGCGAAGTCGTACTCGTTCTGGGGCTGCACCGGCGCGGCGCACGTCCCCGAGGGGAGCGTGCCGCCGCCGGTGTCGCACTGACCCTCGAGCTGGTCCGGGCAGTCCGTGTCGACGTTGCACGCGCACGCGGTGTTGCCGTTGGGGCAATTGGTCAGGTGGCCGATGTACATCTGCTCGGCGCAGGCGGTGACGTCGCAGGTGCAGTCCGTCTCGTTGGCGAGGCACGAGTTGCCGGCGCCGTCGACGCAGCTCCCGGGGACGCCGCCGATGCACTGATCGTCGTCGTTGCAGGGATTGTTCGCGTTCGCGCGGCTGCAGCCGCCGCAGTTGAGGATGACGCGGGCCCCGGCGATCTGCGCCTGCGAGACGCAGCCGCGACCCTGCGATCGTCCGGCGATGAAGTCGAACATCTGCTGCACCTCCGTGCCGGAGAGCTGCATCTTGGTGATCGTGTTGTTGAAGGGGAAGATGTTGTACATCTCCTCGATCGTCACCGGGCCGGGGATCATGTCGGTCCGGATGCCGGTGGTGTTCGTCATCGAGAAGTCGGTCTGCACGCCGAGCCGGAGCCACATCGCGTCCGCGATGAGGTTGCCCATCGGGGAGTCGCCGCCCTGCGGCGCGGTGCGGCTGGCGCCGTTGGGGGAGTAGCCGGCGAGCAGATCGAGGTCGACGGTCTGATCGAGGTACCGCTGGTAGGGCAGGAGCAGGTTGTCAATGTTCGGGTCGTCGGGGATCGTGTCGTCGATCGGGTAGGGGACGTAGGTGCTCGAGATGACCTCGAACCCGTTGGTCGGGTCGTAGTCGGCCGGGTTGCCGGTCGGCGACGCCAGCTTCGGGTCGTTCGAGAGCATCAGGTCGAAGCGACCGACGTACTTCGCGAACGCGCCCGAGTGCGAGATGAGCACGTTGCGCGGCGTGCAGAAGCGCTGGAACTCGTTGGGGTGCTGCTGGAGCGTGTCCGCGGGGCTGTAGACCGGGTGGGCCGGGTCGTAGGGGATGTTCGGGTTGACCGCCCACACGTAGCCGGGGTTCGACGGATCGGCCGAGCAGTCCTGGAGCGTCTGCGGCGGGTTGATGACGATGTGATTGTGCCCGCCCTCGACGACGTCGATGCCGGTCGTGCCCTGCACCATGCGCTCGTCGACGTCGAGGCCCAGGTGGCTGAGCACGACGACGACGTCCACGAGCGGGCGCAGCAGGTCGACGTAGGCCTGGGCGGTCTCGATGGTGTTGAGCACCTCGATGCCGAGCGAGTTCGGCTGCGTGAACGCGG
>JBEKGQ010000378.1:0-7014 GCA_050012715.1 Polyangiaceae bacterium | reverse complement strand
GACCCTGTCGGGCAAGGGGAGCGCGCGCGATCAGGCGAGGCAAGCGGCGCGCTGCGCGCTGGCGCTCCGCGACGTGCTCGAAGATGCGCCGATGGCGCTGGCGACGGTGCGCGTCGCCGAGCCGACCCCCGGCGGAACCGGCGAGGTCGCCGAGCGCGCGGCCGAGCTCCTCCGCGACCGCGCGACCGCTCCCGACCCGACGCGCCGCGCTCGCCCCATCGCCCTCGACGCGACGACGGCGGGCCTCCTCGACGCGCGCTTCGACGTGGTCGGCGACGAGGCGCACCTCGCCCTCCGCCGCGAGCGAGCCACGCTCGATCCGGAGGCTTCGCGGACGCTGCTCGGGCGGCCGACGCCGTTCGTCGGCCGCGAGCGGGAGCTGACGACGCTGGAGGCGGTCTTCCACGAGTGCGTCGACGAGGGCGTGGCGCACGCCGTCCTCGTGACGGGGGCCTCGGGGGTGGGCAAGTCGCGGCTGCGGCGCGAGATCGTGCGGCGCGTGCGCGAGCGCGACGATCGCGTCGAGGTGTGGCTCGCGCGGGGCGATCCGATGAGCGTGGGCTCGCCGCTCGGGATGCTCGCGCGGCTGGTGCGCGCCTCCGCGGGGGCGCTCGAGGGCGAGACCCTGCGCACGCGCCAGGCGAAGCTCACCGCGCGCCTCGCTCGCCACCTCGGCGGCGCGGAGCTCGCCCGCAGCGCGGACTTCCTCGGCGAGCTCGCCGGCATCCGCTTCCCGGAGGCCAAGAGCCCGCAGCTCTACGCCGCGCGCCGCAGCGCCGTCCTGATGGGCGATCAGATGCGTCGCGCGTGGGAGAGCTTCCTCGAGGCCGAGTGCTCCGCGCAGCCGGTGCTCCTCGTGCTCGAGGATCTCCACTGGGGGGATTTGCCGACGGTGAGCTTCCTCGACGGCGCCATGCGCAACCTGCGCGCGCGCCCGCTGATGGTCCTTGCCCTCGCCCAGCCCGACGTGCACAGCCTCTTCCCGGCGCTATGGGCCGGTCACGCGATGACCGAGATGCGGCTCGGCGAGCTGCCCCGCAAGGCGAGCGAGAAGCTCGTGCGCGAGCTCGCCGGCGCGGGGGTCTCCGACGCGACCGTCGCGCGGATCCTCGATCACGCGGGCGGCAACGCGTTCTACCTCGAGGAGCTCGTCCGCGCGGTCGCCGACGGCCACGACGAGCTGCCTTCGACGGTGCTGGCGATGGTCGAGGCGCGGCTCGGCGCGCTCGACGCGGAGGCGCGGCGGGTGCTTCGCGCCGCGAGCCTCTTCGGGACCACGTTCTGGAGAGCCGGCGTCGCGGCGCTCCTCGGCGACGGCGCGGGCGAGCGCCACGTGACCATGCAGCTCGAGGAGCTGACGCGCCGCGAGCTCATCGCGCCGCGCGAGCCGGGCCGCTTCGCCGACGAGTACGTCTTCCGCCACGCGATCGTGCGCGAGGCCGCCTACGGCATGCTGACGCCCGCCGATCGGACCGCCGGGCACGAGCGCGCCGGCGCGTGGCTCGAGTCGGTCGGCGAGACGGATCCCCTCGCGCTCGCGGAGCAGTTCGAGCGGGGCGGTGCCCCGGCGCGTGCCGTCGCCTGCTACGAGCGGGCCGCGTCGCAGGCGCTCGCGGCCAACGACTTCCCTTCGGCCATAGACCGCGCGACGAAGGCCATCGACCGCGGCGCGGAGGGCGAGCGACTCGGCGAGCTCCTCGCCATCCAGGCCGAGGCCCACCGCTGGGCCGGTGCGTTCGACGACGCCGCGCGGTGCCTCACCGAGGCCCTCGCGCACCTGCCGCGCGCAAGCCCGCTCTGGGCCGAAAGCGCGAGCGAGCTCGTGTCGGCACGCGTCCGCCTCGGGCGCCTCGATGGCCTCGACGCCCTCGTCGCCGACCTCGCCGACGTGGGCGCCGACCCCGCGGCAGGGAGCGCCCGCGTCGTCGCATGGGTACGCGCGGCGGTGTCGCTCGTCTTCGCCGGCCTCGACACGCTCGCCGACGGCCTCTTCGACCGCATCGACCGCGCCGTCGTCGACCCCGCCGACCGCACCGCGGAGGGCCGGGTCCACCAGGCCCGCGCGACGCGCGCGCTCGTCGCGGGCGACCTCTCCACGTACCTCGATCACACCTCGGCGTCGGCGGCGGCGTTCGACCTCGCCGGCGACGCGCGGACGGCGTGCGTGCAGCGGAGCAACGCCGGCTACGCGCTCGGCATGCTGGGCGCCTACGCCGAGGCCGAGGCCGCGCTCCGCGAGTCGCTCGTCACCGCGGAGCGGATGGGGCTCACCTCCGCGGCGGCGATCGCGCGGCAGAACCTCGGCCTCACCCTGGCCCACCGGGGAACACTGCAGGAGGCGCGCGCGGTCGAGGAGCGCGCGGTCGAGGCGATGACGCAGTCGGGCGAGGCCGTCATGGCGGCGTGCTCGCACGCGTACCTCGCGGAGATCCTCGTCCTCGCGCGAAACCACGAGGCCGCCGAGCGCGCGGCGCTCCAGGCGCTCGCCGTCGTCGGCGACCGCGAGCACGAGGTGAGGGCGCTCGCGAGCGCGACGCTGGCTCGCGTGCTCCTCGAGCGGCGCCGCGTGCCGGAGGCGCTCGCCGCGTCGGAGAAGGCGCTCGCGGGCCTCTCGCCGAACGCGAGCTTCGGCGGCGAAGCCACGGTGCGCCTCGCGCGGGCCGAGGCGCTCCACGCCGCGGGCGACATGGAAGGAGCGAGGGAGGCCATCCGCGTCGCGCGCGAGCGGCTCCTCGCGAACGCGGCGAAGATCGGTTCGGCGGAGCGGAGGAAGAGCTTCCTCGAACGCGTGGAGACGAACGCGCGGACGCTGCGGCTCGCGGAAGAGTGGTGAGACTCTCACGGCCCGCAGGCGAGCACGGTCGGGTCCCCGGCGGGGTACTCGTTGTCGAGCATCGGCGAGCAGCGCCACCCGCCCTCGCAGACGCTGTCGCTGAAGCAGATGTTCGTGCACTCCCCGGCCGCCGAGCAGAGGCCGCCGAGGCACTGCGTGAAGTCATTGCAGGGCGAGCCCTGCGCGTCCTGGCCGTTCACCAGGAAGCAGCCCGCGTAGATGTCCCCGCCCTGGATGTCGAGCTGGCACCCGTAGCCTCCGCCGCACTCGGTCGAAGTGCTGCACGGCGCGACGCAGAAGGGGTTGCTCGCGTTCGTGTAGCAGAGCCCCCCGGCGCACTCGCTGCTGACCGAGCACGGGGAGCCGGCGGTCTGCGCGCCGCCCGGAGCGCTGCAGCGCGCGGCGAAGTGGATGTCGGGGCTCGTGCCGGGGAACGCGCCGAAGGCGCACTCGGTGCCGCTCGCGCACTCGGCGCTGGAGTCGGCGAAGGAGCAGCACGTGTCGGCGCACTTGCCGCCGGTGCAGAGCCCGGAGCGGCACTGCGCGTTCGACGTGCACGTCGCGCCGCCGGTCGAGTCGCCCAGCGTCGTGGAGCGCGCGAGCCACGCCGGGTTCACGCAGTAGTTGCCGCCGGCGCCGCTGGCGAAGCACACCGAGCCCGGGTCGCAGCTGGCGGAGGTGCAGCAGGGCTCCGAGCAGAAACCGGTGTGCCCGAGGTCGGCGCCGACGTCGGCGGACTGGGCGCAGATGCCCTCGGCGCCCTTGGCGGTGGTGCAATCGGAGTCGTTGGCGCAGGGGCAGTTGACGGTGCACGGCCCGGCCTCGGAGGGCACGGTCGTGTCGGTGGTGGACCCGCCTCCGGTGTCGCTCGCGGTCGACGCCTCGGGGCCGCCGCTCTCGTCGATCGAGGCCTCCGAGGGATCGATGCCGCCGTCGCTGCCGTCCGTATGGAGCTGCGGGACGGCGTACGTACACGCGGAGCACGCGACGATCGTGGCGAGGCCGAGGACGGCGGCCGTCCGCATGCGGGTCAGTCTAGCGCACGAATCAGAAGGGCAGCCGCAGCCTGACGCCCCGCGAATCGAACGCGACCGTGGGCGAGGCGGCGCGTTGCGAGGTGGACGACGGCGACGGGTTGGCAAGGAAGAGGACGATCCCCGTTGCGGCGAGGCCGCCGGCGACTCCCCAGGCGACCCACGTCCCCGTGCGGTACGCGATCGCCTGATTGCGCTGCGACGTACTGGTGTCCTGGCCCGCTTCGAACTCGTTGCGCGCGGTGAGCCCCAGCTCGAACAGCGTGAGCGCCACGCCGGCCGCGACCGCCGCGCCACCGAGCGTGACCCACATGGCGGTGCGGTCCGGTCCGCGCGCCGTCGCGTGCTCCGCGTGTTCCTCGTGCGCGGACGCTGCGTCGTCGCGCTGCGTGCGCGCGCGGCTCGCCCGGTCCTGGTCCTTCTCCTTCTCCACCGGCGGCTCCTCCGCCGCGGCGGGCGGCGTCTCGGTCGTTGCCGGCGCCTCCACGGGCTTCACCGCTTGCTCGCTGCTCGCGCGCGCGACGAGGGCCCGCAGGCGGCCCATCGCGTCGGCGCGCTCGGCGGCCCCGAGGTCGCTCGCCTCGAGGGCGCGCGTGTAGTCGTCGGCGGCGCGGGCGCGTTCCTCGGCGCTCTCCCACGCGAGGCCCGCGTTGTACGCCGCTGCCCCGCGCGGGACGATGCGGTACGCCTCATCGAAGAGACGCGCCGCGGTCCGGTAGTCGTGCCGCGCGTAAGCCTCCGAGCCGGCGCGGAAGCTGAGCGCCGCCTGTGCCTTCGGGTCTTCGGCGCGCGCGACGTTGCCTCCCGGCAGCGCGATGGCGAGCGCGGTCGCGAGCGCGATCGCCGGGCGAATGAGCCGCATCTAGTACGGGCTCGGCGCCAGCGGCGCGGCGGGAGGCGGGGCCGGGGAGGCGACGGGCGAGCGCACCGCGGCCGGTCGCCCGGGCGAAGGCAGCGGGCCGCGCGCCGGAAACTCGAGGCTCACGTCGGTCGCGTCGCCGGGGACGACGACGGCGGCGCGGCGCCCATCGGCGGCGACGGCGTCGATCGACAGCGTCGAGGGTTGCCCGAGGTCGGCGAGGTGCACGTCCACCGTCGTCCCGGCGCGCGTCAGCGGCGCGGCCCGGTCGTTCACGCGCACCGACGCGATGACGGCGTTGGCGCGGAGGCGCAGCGTCGTCGCGGGCGCCGGGGAGAGCGAAGGTCCGCTCGGGCTGCCGGCCGCCGCGAGGGGCGCCGCGAGCAGGGCGGCGCTCGCCGCCTGGTCCGCCGTCGGCGTCGGCTCTCGGCTCGCCGACACGCGCCACGCGACGATCGCCGCCACGAGGAGCGCCGCGGCGCCGATCGCGCCTCCGATGCGTGCGCGCCTCGCCGCGGCGACCGGCCCCGTCGTCGGCCAGCGTCGCGTCACGACCGATACGGCGTCCGTGAGCGGTCGCGCCCCGGGCTCGGCGGACACCGTGGGAATGAGCACCGTGTCGGCCGCCGCCGGACTGGCGGTCGCGGTGTGCAGAGAGATGTCTTCGTGGGTCAGCAGCGGCGGAACCGTGGCGGTCGGGCCGGAGTGCACCGGCGTCTCGACCCTCGTCGGCGCCAGGTCTGCCCGCAGCGAGCGCGACCGCGCCGCCTGCAAGCGCTGGCCGCTCACCCGCGGCTGCACGTGCTGCACGATCCAGCTCGCGACTTCGTCGCGGTCGGCGAGCCCGATCGTCGCGCAGCACGCCGCGGCGAGGGCGGTCGCGAACGCCTCCGCCGTCGCGTGCCGCGCCTCGATCTCCATCTCGAGGGCTCCGGCGACGGCCGCCTCGATCGCCTCCGGGACGTCGGGTGCGACCGACCGGAGAAGGGGCGGCGCGAGCGTCGCCACCTTGAGGAGCGTCGCCACGTCGTCGTCGTGCGCGTGCAGGCGCTGTCCCGCGAAGATCTCCCACGCCACGACCCCCGCCGCCCAGACGTCGCAGCGCCGATCGAGCCGCTTGCCGTGCGCCTGCTCGGGCGACATGTACGCGATCTTCCCCTTCACGATCCCGGTGCGCGTGTAGCCGACCCGCGTTGCGGCCTTCGCGATGCCGAAGTCGGCCAGCCGGGCCACGCCGTCGCGACCGACGAGGATGTTCTGCGGCGTGAAGTCGCGGTGGACGACGCCGACGAGCGTGCCGTCGTCCCCCCGCAGCTCGTGCGCGGCGTGGAGCCCGGCGAGCGCGTCGACGAGGAGGCGCGCGCCCATCGCGGTGGGCATGGCGCCCGCGCCGCGCGTGAGGCCGGCGAGCGTGTCGCCGTCGACGTACTCCATCACGAGGTAGACGCCCGAGGGATCGTCGCCGACGTCGAGGACGGACACGACGTTGGGGTGGCGGATGCGCTCGGCGAGGCGGCCCTCCTCGACGAGGCCGTTGGCGAACTCCGGCGTCGAGCTCAGGTGCGCGTGGGTGAGCTTGAGCGCGACCTCGGCCGGGAAGCCGGGCGAGGGGACGGTGCGCGCGAGGTACACCGTGGCCATCCCTCCGCTCGCGATGGGGAGCAGGATCTCGTAAGGCCCGACGCGGTCGGGCATCCGGGTCCTGGACGGTGCGGAGGAAGCTCCCACGATCGCGCCTGGTGCGGGTTAATTTACCACGCCCGTCGCCCGGCTCCGCGCCGGAGACTCGAGGGTGACCTGCGAGGTCACCGTGACCTCGGGGGTCATGCCCTGCCGCGGGCGATCAGGCTGGTTTTCTCGGTGATCGCGCGCATGGCGCCGGTGGCCGCCCCCTTGCTCTAGAGCCTCCCATGCACCACGAGACGCCCTACTGGGTCCCGGCCTGAGGGCCGACCTGCGTGATACCCTTTCGTCCATGCGGTCCAACCCTCCGGGGGACCCGACCGAGCCCAGCACGCTCGGTCGACCGCGATTCCAGCCGACTGACGCGTCGATCGATTTCCTGCTGACCGTCGTCGAAGGCCCGGACCGCGGGGCAACCTTCACCCTCGCCGGCTCGCACCCCTCCCGCGTGCTCGTCGGCTCGGGGCCCGCGTGCGAGCTTCGCCTGAGCGATCGCGAGGTCTCCCGGCGCCACCTGGCGCTCGAGCCGAGCGGGCGCCGCCTGCGCATCACCGACGTCGGCTCCACCAACGGGACCTTCGTCGACGGGGTCGCCATCGTCGAGG
>JBEKGQ010000377.1:0-7019 GCA_050012715.1 Polyangiaceae bacterium | reverse complement strand
GGACCGTCGGACGGTGGATCGTCGCCCGTTCCGCAGCTCGTGGTCACCGGTGCGACCGCGGTCGCCGCCGGGTACCAGCACGCGTGCGCGCTCGTCGGCGGTACGCCGACGTGCTGGGGCTCCAACGTGTCGGGAGAGCTGGGCCACTCGCCCGAAGCCGGCATCGACCAATCGTGCGCCGGGAGCCCCTGCAACGACACGCCGCAAGCCCTGACCGTGACCGGCGTCACCCGGATACACGCGGGCTATCACGCTTCGTGCTTCGAAACGCCGAGCGGCCCGGTCTGCCTCGGAGCCGATGACGTCGGACAGCTCGGCCTCGACACGTACGACCCGAACGCGAACCCGACGCCCACGGCGGTCACCATCGAGCCAGGCACGTTGACCAGCACGGCGACGATGGACTTCGGCTACAAGACCGCGTGCGCGCTCGCCTCCGCGCGGCTCTACTGCTGGGGCGACGACGAGACGCACCAGACCTCCGATCCGACGCCGGGCGTCTGCACGGCGACGACCGGCTTGCCCTGCGTGATCGATGGCTACCGCGTCGACCTGGCGAACGTGGTCGACGTCCACACCGCGCCGTACGCGACGTTTGCGCGCACGAGCGACGGACACGTCGTGGCGTGGGGCAACAACGGGGCGGGCCAGCTCGGCCACCCGCCGGGCGACGCGGGAGACGAAGGCGGGTGCGACCCCACCGTCTTTTCCACCCCCTCGGAGTGCAACGCGAACCCGGTCGTGATCCAGGGCATTCCGTAGGGCGTTCGTTCAGCCGGGAGCGCGAACGCTCGGGCGGTGCTGGAGCTCCACCTCCGCGCCGGGGAGCGCGGCGATCGCGATCGTCGCCGTGGGCTCGAACGACAGCGGCGCGCCCGGGCCGCCGATCCGGTCGCAGAAGCGAGCCCCGACGCGCTGCATGCGGGCGTCGCCGATCTCTTCCCAGATGCGCCTCCACGTGCACGCCTCGCGCATCGCGCGAACGAAGGCCTCGGCGCTGGAGAAGGCGAGCGTGTGGCGCACGAGCGTGTGCCGCACCATGGCGAGCCCCGCCTCGTCGAACATCGCCGCCATCGCGTCGCGTGCGGCGTGGACGTGCGGATCGGGCACGGCCATCGTCGGCTCGAGCTCGTGGAGGCAGGACGTCAGCAGCTGGAACGGCTCGCCCAGATCGCTCGGGCCCCACGTGATGATCCCCACCTTGCCCTTCGGCGCGAGGGCCTGCGCCCAGGCGCGCAGCATCTCGGCGCGGGAGGGGACCTGCCAGAGCCCGAACGCGCAGAGGATGGCGTCCCAGGGTCCTCCGCTCGCGTCGCTCGCGTCCGCCTCGGCGCACTCGACGGGCGTCGCCAGCTTCGCGCGGTCCGTCTGCTCGCGGCAGATCCGCACCATCTCGACGCTCCGGTCGGTCGCCCGGACCGCGCCCGAGTCCCCGACCGCGCGCGCCACGGCGAGCACCTCGGCGCCGGGACCCGCGCTCGTCACGAGCACCTTGTCCCCCTGGCGCATGGCCATCTCGCGCACCAGGTCGAGGTGGTACGGCACGAAGCGGGGAACCCACTCTTCGAGGTAGCCCTCGGCGGCGCGGTCCCACGGCGTACCCATGCCGCCCAGTGTAGACTGGGAGGCGGGGCCGTGAAGATCCGTTCGATCCTGACGACTGGCGCCTGGAGCCTGCTGGTCGCGTCCTCTTCCGCGGCGGGCTGCTCGCACGCCGACGCGGGCTCGCCGGTCGACGCGGGCGACGAGGCTCCGTACTACTACGACGAGGGACCGACGCCGCTCTCCTTCTTCGAGCCGAGCGCCAGCGTGTTCGTCGACGGCCACGAGTACGACGACTACACGCGCAACTGCCGCATCGAGTACTGCCGGCACAACGAGAACACCGACATGATCGCGTGGAACGGCGCATTGTGGCTCGTCCACCGCTCGGCGATCAGCCAGCAGCTCGGGCCCAACAGCGCGCTCCACGTCTACCAGTCGCTCGACGACGGCGTCTCGTTCCAGCAGACCGCCATGCTCCCGGCTCCTTCCGACCGCGACATCCGCGACCCCTGCTTCTACGTCGTCGGCGGCCAGCTCTATCTCAAGGCGCTGACCCGGGTCACCCCGCCGGTCGACGCGTCGAGCCGCGACACCGACGTCGACACGGTGGCGATCGCGATGACGTCGAGCGATGGCTTCAACTGGAGCCCGCAGCAGGAGATCGGCCCGCACGAGTGGAGCTTCTGGCGCATCAAGGAGAACGCCGGCACGTACTACTCGGCGGCCTACGAGGACGGCGATCTCCGGGTCGTCCTCTACACGTCGACCGACGGCCTCCACTGGACCGCGGGCCCGCTCATCTACGGCATCAGCGCCGACACGCCGCTCGAGACCGAGCTCACGTTCATGCCGGGCGGCAAGCTCCTCGCGCTCGTGCGCATGGACGGCACGGACGCGGAGCTCCTCGGCGATCAGGGCCGCCTCCGCACGAAGATCTGCTGGAGCGATCCGCCCTACACGAGCTTCTCGTGCCCGGCCGAGTTCCTCAGGCAGCGCCTCGACGGACCGGTGTCGTTCTTCTGGCAGGGCCGCCTCTTCGTCGTCGCGCGCAAGCACCTGCAGGGGACCGGCAAGAAGCGGACGAGCCTCTACGAGATCACCGGCAACTTCGACGGGGGTCCGCTCGCCATCGGCGAGTGGGGTCAGCTCCCGAGCGCGGGCGACACCTCGTACGCCGGGGTGGTCCCGCTCGACGACACGCACGTCCTGCTCAGCTGGTACTCGGGCGATCTGGCGGTCGATCCGCCGTGGGTGCTGGGGATGTTCGACCTCACGAGCATCTGGCTGGGGCCCGTCGACATGTCGACTCTGCAGTAGCGCGGTACGGGGCACGTCTGACGCTGGCCAACCGGAGCCAGCGGCATTAGACACGGAGACCATGCCGGTATCGCTCGATCATCCGGATCGCTTCGCGCAGCGTCACATCGGTCCCGACGACGCAGAGACCGACGCGATGCTCCGGGTCGTCGGCGCGAGGTCCCTCGACGACCTCATCGACCAGACCATCCCGGCGAGCATCCGCCTCCGCCGCCCGCTCGACCTTCCGGCGGCGCGCAGCGAGCACGAGCTGCTCGAGCTCGCCCACGGCATCGCGCAGAAGAACGACGTGTGGCGGAGCTTCCTCGGCATGGGGTACCACGACTGCATCACGCCGCCGGTCATCCTGCGGAACGTGGTGGAGAACCCCGCCTGGTACACCCAGTACACGCCCTACCAGGCCGAGGTCTCCCAGGGGCGGCTCGAGGCGCTCCTCAACTTCCAGACCGTGGTGAGCGACCTCACCGCGCTCGAGGTCGCCAACGCGTCGCTCCTCGACGAGGCCACCGCCGCCGCCGAGGCGATGCACATGATGGAGTCCTTCAAGGGGGCCGACGACCGGCGCGCGCTGCTCGTCTCCGATCAGTGCCACCCGCAGACGATCGACGTCATCCGGACGCGCGCGGTGGCGCACGCGGTCGAGGTCCTGGTGGGCGACGCGATGTCCTTCGACTTCGCCACCGGCAAGAAGGTGTTCGGCGTCGTCCTCCAGTATCCGGCGACGGACGGCGGGCTGGACGACTGGAAGGGTCTCGTCGGGCGAGCGCACGCGGCGGGGGCGCTCGTCACGATGGCGTGCGATCTCCTGTCGCTGGCGCTCATCGTGCCCCCGGGCGAGCTCGGGGCCGACATCGCGGTGGGGAGCGCGCAGCGCTTCGGCGTGCCGCTCGGGTACGGTGGCCCGCACGCGGCCTTCTTCGCGTGCAAGAACGAGCTCGTGCGCAAGCTCCCGGGGCGCATCATCGGCGTCAGCGTCGACGCGCACGGCAAGCCGGCGCTCCGCATGGCGCTGCAGACGCGCGAGCAGCACATCCGCCGCGAGAAGGCGACGAGCAACGTGTGCACGGCCCAGGCGCTGCTCGCCAACGTGGCGAGCTTCTTCGCCGTCTATCACGGGCCGCGCGGCATCCGGGCAATCGCGGAGAGGGTGCACGGCCACGCGGCGGCGCTCGCGCTGGGCCTGAAGAAGCTCGGCGTGCACGTCGCGAGGGCCCGTTTCTTCGACACGCTGCGGGTCGAGGCGGACCCGGCGCGGATCGACGGCTGGATCGCCGCGGCCCGTGCCCGGCGGATGAACCTCCGGCGCATCGATGATCGCTCTCTCGGCATCGCGCTCGACGAGACGACGTCGGCGGCGGAGGTCGACGCGCTGCTCGCGGTCTTCCACGACGGAACCTCGGTGGGAGCTTCGCCCGGCTGCGTCGAGCTCGCCCGCGAGGCTTCGCCGGCCTTCGCCGGGCTGGAGCGAACGAGCGCCTATCTGTCGCACCCGGTCTTCAACGTGCACCACTCCGAGACGGAGA
Source organism: Polyangiaceae bacterium (assembly GCA_050012715.1). Taxonomy (GTDB): domain Bacteria; phylum Myxococcota_A; class Polyangia; order Polyangiales; family Polyangiaceae; genus Palsa-1150. The sequence goes on along the minus strand of JBEKGQ010000377.1, from coordinate 2,634 downwards.
TGCTGCGCTACATCCGCTCGCTCGAGGAGCGAGACGTCTCGCTCGTCCACTCGATGATCCCGCTCGGCTCGTGCACGATGAAGCTCAACGCGACGGCCGAGATGATGCCCATCACGTGGGCGCGATTCAATCGCATCCACCCCTTCGCGCCGCTCGAACAGGCGCAGGGCTACCAGGTCATCGTGAAACAGCTCGAGGCGATGCTCGGCGAGATCACCGGCTTCCCGGCGGTGAGCCTCCAGCCGAACTCTGGCGCGCAGGGCGAGCTGACGGGACTCCTCGTCATCCGCAAGCACCACGAGTCGCGCGGCGAGGGGCAGCGCGACGTGTGCCTCATCCCCGCGAGCGCACACGGGACGAACCCCGCGTCCGCGGCGATGGCCGGGATGCGCGTCGTCGTCGTCGCCTGCGACGAGAAGGGCTACGTCGACCTCGGCGATCTCGAGGCGAAGTCGCGCGAGCACGCGAAGGACCTCGCGGCGCTGATGGTGACCTACCCTTCGACCTACGGCATCTTCGAGGAGGAGATCGCCCGCATCTGCGCGATCGTCCACGAGCACGGCGGCCAGGTGTACCTCGACGGCGCCAACCTCAACGCGCAGGTGGGCCTGTGCCGCCCGGCCGACGTGGGGGCGGACGTCTGCCACGTGAACCTGCACAAGACGTTCTGCATCCCGCACGGCGGCGGCGGCCCCGGCATGGGACCCATCGGGGTGGCCCAGCACCTGGCGAAGTACCTGCCGCGCCACCCGGTCGTCCCGGTCGGCGGCGAGCAGGGCATCGGCGCGGTCAGCGCGGCGCCCTGGGGGAGCGCGAGCATCCTGCTCATCTCGTGGGCCTACATCGCGATGATGGGACCGGACGGCCTGAAGCGCGCGAGCGAGCTGGCCATCCTCAACGCGAACTACGTCGCCGACCGCCTGCACCCGCACTTCCCGGTGTTCTTCCGCGGCAAGCGCGGCCGGGTGGCCCACGAGTGCATCCTCGACACGCGTGGCGTGAAGCGCTCGGCCGGCATCGAGGTGGACGACATCGCGAAGCGCCTCATGGACTACGGCTTTCACGCCCCGACGATGAGCTTCCCCATCGCGGGCACGCTCATGGTGGAGCCGACGGAGAGCGAGACCCAGGGCGAGCTCGATCGGTTCTGCGAGGCGATGATCGGCATCCGCGAGGAGATCCGCGCCGTCGAGGAGGGCAAGCTCCCGAAGGAGGACAACCCCCTCAAGCATGCCCCGCACACCGCCGAGACCATCGCGTCGAGCGGCTGGACGCACGCGTATTCGCGCGAGGTGGCGGCGTTCCCGACCCGCGCGACCCGCGCGCGCAAGTTCTGGCCGGTGGTGGGCCGCATCAACAACGCGCAGGGGGACCGGAACCTCATGTGCACGTGCCCGCCCATCGAGGCGTACACCTGAGGAGGCCGCATGCGCTGGGACGACTCGCACGAGAGCCCGGACATCGTCGACCGGCGCGGGGAGGGCCCCGTGGACGGAGGCGGCGGCGGCAGCGGGCTCTTCTTCCTCGTGTTCTGGCTCCTGCGCCGGCCCTGGGGGTGGGTCGTCCTTCTCGTCCTCGGGCTCGGCTACGCCGTCCTGCGCTTCTCCGGCGCGCTCGACGGCGACGACTCGCGCGCGCTCCACGGCGGGCAGAGCGGCACCGGTGTCGCGCCGGGGCGCGAGTCGCCGGAGGTGCACTTCGTGGGCTTCGTGCTCGACGACGTGCAGACCACGTGGAGCAACCTGTTCTTCGCCGAGCGCGGGCGCGCTTACCGCCACGCGAAGCTCGTCCTCTACACGGACTCGACGCGTACCGGCTGCGGCATCGGCAGCGCGGCGACGGGGCCCTTCTACTGCCCCGCCGACGAGCAGATCTACCTCGACCTCGGGTTCTTCCGCGAGCTCTCGGGCAAGCTCGGTGCGCGCGGCCAGTTCGCGCAGGCGTACGTCATCGCCCATGAGATGGGGCACCACGTGCAGAAGCTCCTCGGGGTCGACATGAGCTCGGTCGGGACCGCGCGAGGTGCGACGAGTGGCTCGGTGCGGCTGGAGCTCCAGGCGGACTGCTACGCGGGCATCTGGGCGCACTCGACGAAGGAGCGGAACCTGCTCGACTCGGGCGACATCGACTCGGCGCTCGGCGCGGCCGCGGCCGTCGGTGACGATCGGCTCCAGCGCATGGCCACCGGCACGGTGAGCCCCGAGGCGTGGACGCACGGCTCGTCCGCGGAGCGGAAGCGGTGGTTCACGAAGGGCTACACGAGCGGAAAGCTCGCGGACTGCGACACGTTCGGCGCGAGCTCGCTTTAGCCCCCTGCTGGGCGCGCATTCGATCGAGACGTTCGAGGCCCTCATCGACGACGAGCTCGCCCATCGGGGCCCGCGGTAGCGGCGTCAGAACGTCTTCTCCACGTTCAGGTCGAAGAACCCGACCCACTGCGTGTACTTGCCGCCGCCGTCCTGCTGCTGCGTCGGCACCGACGCCGCTGCGAGGTCGCTCTTTCCAGTGTTGTCGCGATCGAAATAGAAGAGGTGCGTGTACGAGGCCGCGAGGTAGAAGAAATTCGCGACCAGCACGCGCGCGCCGCCGGCGAGCTCGATGTTGTCGGCGTCGAAGAAGCTCGGGTCCATCGTC
>JBEKGQ010000376.1:0-7026 GCA_050012715.1 Polyangiaceae bacterium | reverse complement strand
TCGTCTCGCGAGCGCGCGAGCTCCGCACGGTGCGGCTCCATCCCATCGGGGCCATCACGATGGGGCAAAAGGGCGAGCAGCTCACCGAGATGGCCGACCTGAAGGCGGCCGGCGCGGTCGCGGTGAGCGACGACGGCCGGTGCGTGACGAACAGCCAGGTGATGCGCCGCGCCCTCGAGTACGCGGCGACGTTCGACCTGCCGCTCATCCAGCACGCGGAGGACCACGCCCTCACCGAGGGCGCGCAGATGCACGAGGGCTCGGTCTCGACGCGCCTCGGCCTCCGCGGCTGGCCGCGCGTCGCGGAGGACGTCATCGTCGCGCGCGACGTGCTCCTCGCCGAGTACGTGGGGGCCCGCTACCACGTGGCCCACGTCTCGACCCTGGGCGCGGTGCGGCTCGTGCGCGAGGCCAAGGCGCGCGGCATCGCCGTCACCGCGGAGGTCACGCCGCACCACCTGCTCCTCACCGACCAGGCGCTCCTCGGCTACGACACGGCGTGCAAGGTGAACCCGCCGCTGCGCGAGCCGGAGGACGTCGAGGCGCTACGCCGTGCCCTGGCCGACGGGACGATCGACTGCGTCGCGACCGACCACGCGCCCCACGGGATCCTCGACAAGCACGTCGAGATGGCCGAGGCCGCGCCGGGCATGATCGGCCTGGAGCTTTGCGTGCCGCTCCTCCTCGGGCTCGTGCGCGAAGGGGTCCTGCCGCTCGGGCGCCTCGTCGAGGCGCTGACCGCGGGACCGGCGCGCATCGCGGGGCTGCCGGCGCCGCGGCTCCGTGACGGCGCGCGGGCCGACCTCGTCCTCGTCGAGCCGGCCGCGAAGTGGACGATCGACCCGGCGAAGCTCGAGACGAAGAGCCGGAACACGCCCTTCGCCGGGCGCGAGGTGACCGGACGCGTGGCGATGACGGTGTGCGAAGGTCGGGTCGTTCATGAGTGATGCGACGAAGCAGGAGCGCGCGTGGCTGGTCCTGGCCGACGGGACGACCTTCGAGGGGCGCCCCTTCGGCGCGCGCGGGGCGACCACCGGGGAGACGGTCTTCACGACCGCGATGACCGGGTACCAGGAGGTGCTCACCGACCCGTCGTACGCCGGGCAGATCGTGACGATGACCGCGCCCGAGATGGGCAACGTCGGCGTGAACCGCGCCGACACCGAGGCGGTCGGCGACGCGCCCCGGGTCGCCGGCTTCGTCGTCCGTAGCCTGAGCCCGGTGACGTCGAGCTGGCGGGCGGAGGAGTCGCTCGACGCGTACCTCGCGCGCCACGGCATCGTCGGCATCACCGAGGTGGACACCCGCAAGCTGACGCGGCACCTGCGCGACGCGGGCTCCCAGAACGGCGCCCTCGGGACGGAGTCGCCCGAGGCCCTCCTCCGGCGCGCGCGCGAGGCGCCGGACATGAACGGCCTCGACCTCGTGAAGGGCGTGACCCCGCCCGAGCGGTACCTCTGGAGCGAGGGTCGCGGCGAGTGGTCGACCGGGCCCGCGCGCGAGGCGAAGCACCACGTCGTCGTCTACGACTTCGGCATCAAGCGGAACATCCTCCGCTGCCTCGCCGACGCGGGGTGCCGCCTCACCGTGGTCCCGGCGTCCACCTCGGCCGCGGACGTGCTCGCGCTCCGGCCCGACAGCGTCTTCCTCTCCAACGGCCCCGGCGATCCCGCCCCGGTGACGTACGCCATCGAGGCGATCCGGGGCCTCCTCGGCAAGCAGCCCCTCTTCGGCATCTGCCTCGGTCACCAGCTCCTCGCGCTCGCGCTCGGCGCGAAGACCTACAAGCTCAAGTTCGGCCACCGCGGGGTCAACCAGCCGGTGAAGGATCTGGCGACCGGCCGCATCGAAATCACGACCCAGAATCACGGCTTCTGCGTCGATCTCTCGACGCTGCCTCCGGGCACCGAGTCGACCCACGTCCACCTCAACGACGGCACCTCCGAAGGGCTCGCCGTGCCGTCGCTGGGGGCCTTCAGCGTGCAGTACCACCCGGAGGCCGCGGCCGGCCCGCACGACGCCGTCTACATGTTCGACCGCTTCGTGCGAGCCATGGACGCAAGTGCTAGGTAGGGCTGCCCTTTCCGGCGTCTCTCCCAAGCTCGCATGCGCACCATCCACTTCGTCAGCCTCGGCTGCGTCAAGAACCGGGTCGACACCGAGGTGATGCTCGGCGTGGCGACGGGCGGAGGCTGGCGCATCGTCGACGAGCCGGACGAGGCGGAGGTCATCGTCGTCAACACGTGCGGCTTCATCGGGGAGGCGAAGAAGGAGAGCATCGACACGATCTTCGAGCTCGCCGAGTACAAGAAGCTCGGCACCTGCAAGAAGCTCGTCGTCTCGGGGTGCCTCTCGCAGCGCTACCCGGGGCAGCTCGCGGAGCAGATGCCCGAGGTGGACCACTTCCTCGGGTCGAGCGACATGATGAAGCTCGGCGAGGTGCTCGGCGGCAAGGCCGACCGGATGCTCGTCGGCAACCCGGCCGACTGGGTGGTGCGGGCGAGTGATCCGCGGGTCGTGACGCAGTCGCGGGCGAGCGCGTGGCTGAAGCTCGCGGAGGGCTGCAACCGGACGTGCGCCTTCTGCGTCATCCCGCAGATCCGGGGCAAGCAGCGGTCGCGGAGCGCGGACGACGTGGTGGCGGAGGCCGAGCGCCTCGTGGCGGGCGGGGCCATCGAGCTGAACCTGGTGTCGCAGGACACCATCGCCTACGGGCGGGACCTGCCGAAGGAGGAGCGCCGCGCCCTCGCCGAGGTGGTGCGCCGGGTGGCCGACGTGAAGGGCGTGCGCTGGGTGCGCCTCTTCTACCTCTACCCGGAGACGATCGACGAGGCGCTCATCGAGCTCTACGCGGGGCACCCGCGCGTGGTCCCCTACGTGGACATGCCGCTGCAGCACGCGGCGGACGCGATGCTGAAGCGCATGCGCCGGGGTCACGGCAAGGACCGGCAGAAGCGGGTCGTCGAGCGGCTGCGGAAGGCCATCCCCGGCCTCACGTTCCGCACCGCGTTCATCGTGGGCCACCCGGGCGAGACGCAGGCGGAGTACGACGAGCTCGTCGAGTTCGTGGCGTGGGCGCGCTTCGAGCACGCGGTCGTGTTCCGCTACTCCGACGAGGAGACGTGCTCGGCCCACGCGCTGGGGGACAAGGTGCCGACGCTCGTCGCGGCGAACCGCGCGCGCAAGCTCATGGCGCTTCAGCGAAAGATCGCGCGCGAGAAGAACCGCGCCCTCATCGGCCGGGACATGGACGTGCTCGTCGAGGGGCCCAGCGAGGAGCACGAGCTCGTGATGAAGGGGCGCCACGCCGGGCAGGCGCCGGAGATCGACGGCAGCGTGTACCTGTCGGAGGGCGAGGCTCACCCGGGGCAGATGCGGCGCGTGAAGATCGTGCAGGCGAGCGACTGGGACCTCGTGGGCGAGCTGCTCGACGATCCGGCGGCGCCGAAGGCCCCGAGCGTCGCGAAAAAACGCGTCGCCCTGAAGGTCATCGGCGGCAAGAGCGGCGAGAGCCGCTGGCAGTAGGGCTCGACCGCGACCGCGACCCGGACCGCGACCGCGACCTCGACCCGGACCTCGACCACGGCGGGAGGCGGGAGGCGCCTTCAAGGGCAGCCTCGCGCCACGCTTCGCGTGGCACTGCGGCTGCTATCGCACTGGGCTTCGTCGCCATCGCGGCGCAGATCCTCGCTCTCGCGGTTCGCTTCAAGCGGATGCTCCGCGCGCTTCCGCGGTGAAGGGCTCCACCGGGCTGCGCATCGTCGCGCAGCCCGGTGAGCGGCTCACCGGATCAGCCCGGTGGTGAGCGCGACGAAGCGATCGGCGTGAGCGAGGACCGCCTCCACCGCCGCGCCCTCCGCCTCGCCGGCCTTCGCCGCGATCTCGACGCAGGCCGCCGCTTCGCACGCCTCGCCGCGCGCGATGGTGAACGCCCGCGCCTTCTCCGCCCGCGAGACGCGCCCCGCGCCCTCCGCGGTCTGCAGGCACGCGCTCTTCGCCGCCCGCATGGCATGATCGCGGAGATAGGCGTCCCGGATCCGCGCCGCCCTCACCGCCTCGAGCAGCTGCAAGGCGACCTCATAGGCAACGAGCTTGTGATGGGGAAGTGTTCTCTGGTGCATGAATGCGCGCTCCTTTCACCCCGCTGGAAGGAGCGCGCATTCATGCATTGCAGAACCCAACGAGCCGAGGCCCCAGTGCGATTGCAAGCGACGTGACGCGCGAAGCGCGGCACGGCGCTTGTCACCCCACTCCTTCTCCTTCTCTATCTCCTTCTCTGTCTCCTTCTCTGCTTCCTTCTCCCGCGACCGCGACCGCGACCGCGACCGCGACCGCGACCGCGACCGCGACCGCGACCGCGACCGCGACCGCGAACCCCGACTCCGAACCCGACCCCGACCCCGCCCCCCACCCCGACCCCTACTTGCTGACGCCCTTCGCGTCCTTGCAGCAGCGAAACCCCGTCTCGTAGAACCGGAACTCGGGCCCGTGCGCGTTGTTCGTCGAGTGGCAGGTGGGCTTGCCGCCGCCGTAGCAGCCGGACCAGTAGCAACCGGACAGGATGTACGGCCAGTCGTTCGCGTGCTCGCGCGTGCGTACGACCCACTCCTCGACGTTCCCGGTCATGTCGTAGACGCCGTCCGGCGAGACGCACTTGCGCTTCGAGCCGCTGCGCGCGCCCTGATAGAGGTCCTTCGCGTGCGCCTGCGCCTCGGGGCCGGGCCACTTGTTGAGCGTCGCCTCGTTCACCTCTTTCCAGGGCTTGGCGTCGTTGCACCGGTCGTCGACGTGCTCGGTGCCGTAGGGGTACGCGCGCTTCTCCTCCCCTTCGCACGCGGTGATCCACTCGTCCTCCTTGCAGAGGCGCTTGTGGTGGGCCGAGCACCACGCGTCGGCGTCGTTCGCCGACTGCATGGCCAGGGGCCGGGCCCCCTTGCGGTTGGGGGCCTCGTAGCGGTCGACGCAGAAGTCCTTCACGCGCACCATGCCCGACGGGCACCCCGAGCGGTGGTGGCGAGGGCGCGCGACCGCGCTCACCGGGGCGAGCGCCACCGCGAGCGACGCCGCCGCCAGGAGCGGGAAGAGGAGCCGGAGGAAGCGCGCGGGGCGACGCAAGCGCCCCCACGTTTACCGTCAGTAGCCCTTGCGCGCCACCACCCGGTCGAAGGGCTCGATCTCGCTCCGCGACGCGGTCAGAAGGCACGTCGCCGTCCCCTTCTTGACCGAGATGACGCGCATCTCCGCGATGACCTCGTCGGGGTAGTTCGGCGCGTCGTTGCGGGAGCCCGGCGTGTGCTCCATCGGCGGCATCGGCGTCTCGTCGTCGGCCGACACCCGATCGCCGGCGTGCGGCTCGACGAGGGACTGCCGCCAGGAGTCGCCGCGGTGCATGACGAAGAGCCGGTTGCCGATCTTGAGGCCGTCCTGCTCGCCCTTGTCGATGAAGATGACCTGGTTCTGGCCGAAGAACTCGTTCGGGTGGAGGCTCGCCAGCACGCGGGCGTCGACGTCGGCGTCGTTGCGCCGCGGCGGCACGACCGCGAACGTGCGGTCGAGCGGCCCCACCTTCGCGCCGCGCTCGATGACGTTGAGCGACTCGACGATCTTCGCCCGCGCCACGCGGTCCTGCGCGTCCCACTGATCGATGCGCGCCGTCCCGCCGATCTGCACGATGGTCCCCGCCGCCGCCATGTGGATCGGGCGGAAGATCGTGAGCTCCTGGCCCATGTGGACCTCGTGCCCGCGGTCGATGTGGATGTAGATCTCGTCGAGGTCCGACAGGAACATCTTGTCCGCGCGAGCCCCGGTGATGTCGCCCCACACCTCGTCGGTCTGGTCGCGGATCCACCCCTGGTCGCGGAGGAACACGGTGCCGTGCGGCACCTGCCGGCGGCGGTCGGTCAGCGTCTGCCCGACGCCCTGGTAGGGGAGCGCCGGCTTCGCGGGGCCACCCGCCCCGGCCCGCTCGCCGCTCTTCAGGCGGATCTCGTCGCCCGGGTAGATCCAGTTCGGGTTCTTGATCTGCGGGTTGTAGGACCAGACGCGCGGCCACTGGTACGAGTTCTGGAAGTAGTAACCGGAGATGCCCCAGAGCGTGTCGCCGCGACGGACGATGTGCGAGTAGGGCGTCTCGCCGCCGCCGAACGAGGACCCGCCGAGGAACATCGGGCCGTTCTCGTCGCCGTGGACGGCGCCGCCGGCGCCGTGCTTCGGGCCGAAGTCGAACGTGTCCTCCTGGTCGCCGGTGACGGGGTGCGCGCTCGACTCGGTGGCGTTGCCGCCGCCGATGGTGCCGTTGGGCGACTGGGGGTTGCCGAAGCCGTAGCTGCCCCCGCCCTGCACCCCACCTTGCGCGGGGATGGGCGCCGTGCCGCCGGCGACCGGCACCGCCGTCGCCCCGCCGGTCGTCCCGGGGACGGGCGTGGGCGCGGGACCCGCCGCCTGCGCGAACGCGAGCGTCGGGACGAAGAGGACTCCCGACGCGAGGAGGAGCGTCGCGTGCGCAACATGAGAAGCGTGAGCGTGAGACTTCATCGGTGATCCTCGGACCCGGAGCCGTGCGGGGTCGTCGCGGACGTGAAGACGGGCGGGATGTGGCGGGCCGCGTCGCTCTGCGGGTACGCGTGGGCGAGGCGGTCGAAGCACTCCTTGGCCTTGGCGGGATTGCCGAGCTTCTGGTGGCTCATGCCGAGCTTGAGGAGCGCGTCGGGCGCCTTGTTGCCGGCAGGGAAGCGCGTGACCGTGCCCTCGAACTGCTCGGCGGCGTGCAGGTAGTCGCCCTTGGCGAAGTAACACTCGCCGCGCCAGTACATGGCGTTGTCGGCGTACGGGTGGTCCGGGTACTTGACGAGGAACGCCGCCAGCGCCTCGAGGGCGCGGTCGTACTGGTGCGCGTTCACGAGGGCGAGCGCCGCCTCGTACGCGGGCTTCGCCTCCGGATCGAGCGCGCTCGAGCGCGGCTGACCCGAGCCGTCGTCGGACTGCTCGACCTGATCGTCGCGCCAGCCGTTCCGGCCGACGCGGGGC
>JBEKGQ010000375.1:0-7028 GCA_050012715.1 Polyangiaceae bacterium | reverse complement strand
ACGCCGGCGTCACGAGCCCGCAGAGCGCGACGCCGCAGACGGCCGACAGCGCCCGCAGCCCCCAGCGCCCGTTGCCCTTCACGCAGAGGGCAACCCGGGCCGCGGTCTCGCCATTCCCCGACCGGACGTCACCCCCGCGGGGGACGGCGTGCGGCGGCGCAGGCGCCATAGTGCTCGGACGAAAGGACTCTTCCATGCGTCCCTCTTTGAGCTTCGCTTCTCTCATCGTCCCCGCGTCTCTCGTCGTCTGTTCCTGTGGTGGCAACCTCGCCGCCGACGGCGGCGACGGTGGCCCGGGGAACGGCGCCTCCTCCTCCGTGCGCTCGAATCCCGGACCGAGCGATGACAGCGGCAGCGTCACGCCCGTACCCCCCTCCGGTGACTCTGCGGTGTCCGCGAGCCCGACGCCCGTCTGCGACGGCGGCTCGCCCGGGACTCCCACCGTCCCGTCGGGCGCCCTGTGCGCGACGATGCCGACCGCGCAACCGACGTTCCTCGCGGCCAGCCCGGGCCTCGCCTGGGGCCTCGCGGTCGATGCAACGCAGGTGTTCTGGGGCATCCAGGAATCCGGCCCCGCCATGCGCGTGCCCGTGGCGGGCGGCAGCGCCGCGCCGGTGGGAACGACCAGCGCCTGGACGGTCGCCATCGATGCGACCGACGTCTACACGGCCGACGGCTCGGGCAACATCGTGTCGTGCCCCAAGAGCGGCTGCCCGGGGGCGCCGAGGATCGTCGCGACCGGCGCGGCCTCGACGATGGGCATCGCGGTGGACGCGACGACCGTCTACTGGGCGACGCTCGAAGGCGCATCGATCCTCTCGGCACCGAAGGCCGGTGGCGGCCCCACCACCACGCTGGCCACCGGCGGATGGCCTTACGAGGTCGCGCTCGACGACACGTACGTCTACTGGACCGACAACGACGGCCCCGTCTGGAAGGTCGCCAAGACCGGCGGCGCTCCCATCGAGCTCGCCAACCCGACGACGGTCAACAGCTTCCAGCCGATGGGGATCGCCGTCGACGGGACGAACGTCTACTTCGAGACGTCCGACGGCAAGATCTGGCAGGTGTCGAAGGCCTGCGGCGGCGCGCCGATCGTGCTCGCCTCGGACGCGGGCAACGAGCCGTGGGGCCTCGCCGTCGACGACGCCGCCGTGTACTACGCGAGCGGCACCACCGGCGCGGTCGAGTCGGTGCCCATCGGCGGCGGCTGCGTGACGCAGCTCGCGCAGGTGCCGGGCGACAATGGCTGCATCGGCGTCGCGGTCGATGCGTCGAACGTGTACTTCACCTGCACCGGGGGCGTGTACCGGGTGAGCAAATAGATGGCGCGAGCGTCATGCTCACTGGCAGGTGGCCTCCGTACCGACGCAGAACCATTGGCCGCCGTCCTGCGCCATGACGGCGCTGCCGTCCTCGTAGGTGACGGCGCCGGAGTCCATGCAGGTACAGGTGTATCCCGCGCCTTGCGCGCAGCCCATGCAGGCGTGAACGCGGTCGTCGCACGGCGCCTCGGGCCCCGCGCCCGTCGCGCAGACCGGCCAGGTTCCGTTGAGGCAGGTGTAGATGCCCGCGCTCGGGACGCACGTGGCGTCGACGTCGGAGCCCCCGCCGCCGCCGCTCGCCCCGTTGCACGCGCTCGCGGCGAGGGCGGTGATGACCGCCAGAGACCGAATCATGGCCTCACGGTAGCGACCCGCCGCCGGGGCGTCGACCGAGCTCGGGACTGAGCCGTGGACGCCGCTCGGCCGGGGTGGCGGAGCTCCTCGCGAAGGAGCTCGCCGAGGCTCGCGTCCAATCCGCCACTTCCGAGGTAGTCTCGGGGCGACTCTTGGGCGCTTCCACGGACGCAACGGCGGGCCTCCGCGAGGGAACCGTGCTCGGCGCGCGCTACCGCGTCGAGCGCCGCCTCGGGCAGGGCGGCATGGGGGCGGTCTACCTCGTGCGGCATCTGCGCACCGAGGAGCGGCTCGCCCTGAAGCTGCTGCATGCGTCGGTCGCCGCCGACATGTCGGCGCTCGAGCGCTTTCGCCGCGAGGCGACGGCGCCCGCCAAGGTCGACAGCGATCACGTGGCGCGCGTCGTCGACGCCGACGTCGCCCCCGAGCTCGGCGGGGCGCCGTTCCTCGTCATGGAGTTCCTGCGCGGGAGCGACCTCGGGCAGGTGCTCGCGTCTCGAGGCCGGCTCACGCCCCGCGAGGTCGTCGACTACCTGGGGCAGGCCGCCCGCGCGCTCGACAAGGCGCACTCGCTCGGCATCATCCACCGCGACCTCAAGCCCGAGAACCTGTTCCTCGCCGAGCGCGACGACGGCACCGCGTCGATCAAGATCGTCGACTTCGGGATCGCCAAGGTCGGGGCGACCAGCGCGCAGACGGCCACGGGCCAGATGCTCGGCACGCCGCTCTACATGGCGCCCGAGCAGCTGAGCGGCCACCACGCTCTCGTCGGTCCGCGCACCGATGTCTGGGCCATCGGGGTCATCGCCTTCCGCCTGCTCGCCGGCCGGCACTACTGGGTCGCCGACTCTCTGCCGCAGCTCGCCCTCATGGTCACGACGCAGCCCATGCCTCGGCCGAGCACGCTCGACCCGGCGCTCGGGCCGGCGTTCGACGCGTGGTTCTCGCGGTGCTGCGCGCGGCCGGTGGAGCAGCGCTTCGCCAGCGTCGGTGGGGCCGTGGCGGCGCTCGCGGGGGCCCTCGGAGCCGGGGCCTCCGCCGCGCCATCGGTCGCCTACGCGGCGACCGCGCTCGCGCCCGCGGTGGGCCTCGCGGCGGCGCCTCCGCCGACGGGCGTCGCTGCCGCGGCTGCCGGCACGCCGTCGTTCGTGACCGCGGGCACCCCGGCGCCCGTCGCGTCGACCGCGGCGCCCCGGCCCGCGACCGCTCCCGCGAAGTCCGACGGCACACGCAACGCGGTGCTCGTCGTGGCCGGCGTGCTCCTCCTCGGGTTCGTCGCGCTCGTCATCGCGCTCGTCGTCTTCGCGACCCCATTCGCCTCCCGCTCCGCCGGCGACTCCCCCGCCGTCGTGGGGCCTCCGTCGAAGGACGTGCCCACCTCGAAAGATGCCTGCGCGACCGCCTGCGTCAAGCTCGCCCAGTGCACCGGCATCACCGACCCGCAGTGCGAGTCGAGCTGCAAGCACCTCCCGGCGTTCGCGGCCTGCGCCGCGCGAGAGGGCTGCCAGGCCATCTCGAGCTGCGCCATCGGGGCAACGTGCGGCGGCAAGGAGCCGCAGGGCACGATGAGCTGTCGCGCCACCGCCGACTGCGAGGGGACCTGCCTGATGCGCGGCGGCGACCCCAGCACCTGCGACTGCGCCTGCATGCACCTCATGGCCCCGGACCGCGCGACGGAGATCGTCGCCAACAACGACTGCGCCCTCGTCCGCTGCAGCCAGTCCTGCCGCCCGCCGGCCGTCAGCACGGCCGCGTGCGTGAGGTGCTTCTCGGCCAGCTGCATGGCCGAATCGATGGCCTGCAAGGCCCGCTGAGCCAGCCCGAGCCGGCGGCGCGCGCGCCCTCAGTGCGCGGCGGGTCCGGCGGCCGGTGGCGGGGCCGCTCCGGCGGCCCGGTCCTGGAGCAGGAAGAACGCCATCACGAGGACGCTGCCGGCGCGCCTCGCGGCCGGTGTGAAGCCGACGAGCTTCATCTTGCCGGACATGGGGTCGACCTTCCCGTCGCGATTGAAGAGCAGGACGGCGCCGTCGTCGCCCACCACGAGCTTCGAGCCGTCGTCGATGACCACCGCGTCGGTGGCGTCGAACCTGGCGCTCTTGCCCGATCCGTCCATCCGCAGCGTCCCGTCGGGGAGCACGCTGAGGACGACCTTGCCCTCGCCGTCGACGAAGTCGGCCCCGACGATCTTCGCCACCGGATGGCCTTCGACGACCACCGTGCCGTCTTGCTTCAGCTCGATGGCGCCTCTCATCTGCGCCATCGTGAGCTGCATCGGCGCCAGCACCAGCGGCGTGCCGGAGGCCGGGGTCGTCGCGGGCGCCTTCGCGGTCGCCGCGCGAGGCGGCGCCGCGGGATCCCGCGCCGAGTCCGAGGCGGCCACGGGCGGCGCCGCTCCACCGTTGCCCCCGCCGCAGGCGAGCACCGCGAGGGCCGTCGAGGCCACGAGCCCGCCGAGGGCCGAACGCTTCCACGCCGTCTTCGACATCGTCATGGCGTGCGACGGTATCATCGCGCCCGTGCCAAAGAAGAGCATCCAGAGCACCCGCCTCCCGCACGCCCCGCTCGCCAGCACCCTCTTTCTCCGGGAGAAGGGGGACGTCCTCGAGATCCTCGCCGGCAACGTCGTGCTGCTGTCCAGCGCCGCCCTCGAGACCGAGCACGCCTTCGGCAAGCTCGCGGTCGACCGGGGGCGCGTCCTCGTCGGAGGCCTCGGCTTCGGCGCCACCTTGCGCGGCGTCCTCGAAGGAGCCTCGCCACATACCGAGGTCGTCGTGGCCGAGAAGGTGCTCGGCGTGGCCGATCTGCTCCGCGGGGAGCTCGGCGAACGCTTCGGCCGGCCCCTCGACGACCCGCGCGTCACCGTCGTGGCCGACGACGTGTACGACGCGATGGGCCGCCAGCCCTCCCGCTGGGACGCCATCCTCCTCGACGTCGACAACGGGCCGGACTGGGCGACCTTCCGCGTCAACGCGCGCCTCTACTCCCCCGCCGGCCTCGCCGTCGCCCACGCGGCGCTCGCGCCCGGCGGCTTCCTCGCCGTGTGGAGCGGCTACCCCGCGGACGGCTTCCTCGCGTCGCTCCGCGCGGCCGGCTTCGCGTCGAAGCTCGTCCCCCTCCGCGAGCGCGGGCGCGTCCGGGCGCGCGCCTACGTCGGCACCGTCGGCGACGTTTCCGCTATAAGCCCCGCTCGATGAGCGCGATCCCTTCCGCCTTCGCGGCCCCGGCCTTCCGGCGCCGGCGCACCGTCAACTGGATCGTCCTCGGGCTCCTCTACGCGTTCTTCTACATGTCCCGCTACAACTTCGCGGCGACGATGTCCGAGCTGTCGAAGACGTTCGGCTGGACGAACACCCAGCTCGGGGTCTTCGAGACCATGATGCCGCTCGTCTACGGGCTCTCGGTCGTCTTCAACGGGCCCCTGGCCGACCGCATCGGCGGCCGCAAGGCGTTCCTCTTCGGCGCCGTCGGCGTCACGCTGATGAACTTCGCGTTCGGCGCGTGCACCCTCGCGGTCGCGACCCCCGCCGTCATGGCCGGGAGCGGGCACGACGCCCACGTCGTCACCGCGGCGGTTCTTCGCGGCGGGATCGCGCCCGGGACGCTGCTCGTCGTCATGGCCGGGGTCTGGGCGATCAACGGCTACTTCCAGAGCTTCGGCGCGCTCTCGATCGTCAAGGTCAACGCGCAGTGGTTCCACGTGCTCGAACGGGGGACGTTCGCCGGAGTCTTCGGGGTCCTCATCCGGCTCGGCCTAATCCTCGCGTTCTCGGGGGTGCCCTTCATCCTCACCGTGCTTCCCCTCCGCTGGGCCTTCTGGCTCCCGGGCACCTTCGTCGCGGTGATGTTCGTCGTGAACTACGTCTGGATGCGCGACAGCCCGCGCGACGCCGGCCTCGGGGAGATGGACACCGGGGAAGGGGACGCGGACGACGGCAAGCCCGCGAGCCTCGCTTTCGTCCTGAAGCGGGTCTTCGCCAGCCGCACCACGTGGCTCATCGCCGCCTGCTCGATGATGATCGGCATGGTCCGCCGCAGCACCGTCGACTCCTGGTACCCGAAGTACTTCCGCGAGATCCACATGCCGGACGGCGGGCCCGACCTCGCCCACTACGGCCCCTACCAGGTGGCGGTCTGGGGCATCGCCCTCCTCGGCATCGCCGGGGGCTTCACCTTCGGCATCGCGTCCGATCGCGTCTTCTCGGGCCGGCGCGCCCCCGTCATCACTTACGGCTTTCTCGGGATGGCCGGGATGCTCGCCCTGCTCGGCCTCTCGGGTCGGGTGGGCCTGGGGCCATGGGTTCCGGCCGGGTGCCTGGCGGTGCTCTCGTTCTTCGTGAACGGCGCGCACGGCATGGTCGGTGGCGCCGCGTCCATGGACTTCGGGGGACGCAAGGCGGCCGCGACCGCCGCGGGGCTCTTCGACGGCATGCAGTACCTGGCGAGCTCGCTCGTCGGGGTCGGGATGGGCTGGGTGCTCGATCACTGGGGGTGGGCCGCCTGGCCGTGGGTCCCGATCCCGTTCGCCTGCATCGGCGCCCTGCTCATCTCGCGGCTCTGGAACGTCAGGGCGGGCCGGCGAGGGGGGCACTGACTCTCCGCGACGGAAGGGCGTAAGCTTGGGGCGATGGCCCCTTTACCTTCCGGTAGCGATTCGTGGAACGTGCTGCTCGAGGCGCTGAAGAAGCTCCGTGCGAGCTGGCCGCAGCGCGGCTGGAGCTGGGACGGCCGCTTCTCGTGCGTCACGTCGACCTTCAACACGGAGCTCGAGCCGCGCGCCCGCGCCGCCATCGCGACCGCGATGTCGACGGAGTGGACGCCTTCGACGATCGGCCAGGCTTCGCCGGCGCTTCGTGAGCTCGTCGAGCGGACCGGCGGGATGCGCTCGGGCCAGCTCCTCTACACGAGCGACGTGGTGGGCCGTGCGTTCACGTTCGGCTTCTGGTGGCCCTGGGGCGACGGCATGGCCACCTCGCTCCGGGTCGGCCTCGGCGGCCCCGACGCCCGCGAAGAAGCTCAAGGGCGGCTGCGCGACGCCTTCGGCGTCGAGCTCTGACGCCCCGCGGCACCGCGCGCCGACCACCCGGCCCCGCATGTACGGGGTTGGACGATGAGACGTGAGATGAGACGTGGGCCGCGGCCGGTATCCATGCGGTGAGCGCGTTCAGAAGTTGTACCCTTTGGGAAGATGTCGGTCGTGCATCCACCGCCGGCGGGGGAAGGCGAACGGACACAGTCGTGGGCAGAGCGATGGATCGACGAGATCCAGGCGTCGCTGCCAGAAGCGCCCCGAAACGAGCGGCCGGCGGCGGTGGCCCGGCTCGCCGGGATGCTGCTCGCGTGTGCACGCGA
>JBEKGQ010000374.1:0-8223 GCA_050012715.1 Polyangiaceae bacterium | reverse complement strand
GAGCTCGGGCACCGTCGACCACGGGGAGCTGGGCCGCTCGCGCCCCGCGATCCGGTGCACCCTCGGGTGGCTCGGCCACGAGTCGCTCTGCTACCCGGACCTGACGGGGCGACAGAACATCGAGCTCGCCGCCCGTCTCCAGGGTCGGGACGCGGCGGAGGCGTTCCGGCAGGCCGTCGACCGCTTCGAGCTGGACGTGTTCGTCGAGCGGCCCGTCCGGACGTACTCGCGGGGGCAACGGCAACGGGTGGCGCTCGCGCGCGCTTTGGTGCACCAGCCGCGGCTGCTCCTGCTGGACGAGCCGACCACGGGGCTCGACAAGGCCGGCGCCGACAGGGTCCGAGGCGTCGTGGCCGAGGAGGCCGGGCGCGGCGCGGTGGTGATCGTCGTCAGCCACGACGGGCCCTTCGTCGACGCGGTGGGCGGGCACGTCGTGACGCTCGAAAGGGGACGCGTGGTCAGCGACGCATCGCGGCCGCGATGACGGCGATGGCGGGGTCGGCGGCGAGGACGCGGGCGGGAGCGCGCGGCACCGTGGCGAGGACCGGAACCGAGGTGTAGTCGGCGAGGTCGACGGCGTTGGTACCGGTCGACGCGTCCGGCCGGGCGGGGGCGATGAGCACGACCCCGTCGAGGCGGAGCGGGATGGCGGCCGCCGCGCGCGTCGCGGCCAGGACGTCGTGCAGGACGCCGAGGCGGTCCGGGGCCATGAGGAGGACCCGGTCCGGGCGAAAGAGTGCGGCGAAGTCGGCGTTCACGAGGTTCGGTGCGACGGGGGTGAAGAGCCCGCCGGGCAGCTCGACGAGGACGACGTCGGCCCCCGCGAGCGCCTCGCGGGCCTGCCGTGCGAGGTCGCCGAGCGGAAGGGACGCTCCCTCGAGGCGAGCGGCGCGGTGGGGTGAGATGGGCGCCTTCAGGGCAACCCCGTAGTGTTTCACGTGAAACGTCGAGGCCGAGTCCAGCCGCGCTGCGTCGGAGACCACGCCCTCTCCGGCGCCGCTCTCGACCGGCTTCAGCCCCGCCACCCGGAGCCCGGCTCCGCCGAGGGCCAGAAGAAGCGCCTCGGAGACGTGGGTCTTGCCGATCTCCGTGCCGGTCCCGGTGACGACGATCAGCCGTCCGGTCACGGATCGGCGCTCTCGTTCCGCGCGGCGGCGAGGTGGCCCAGCGCGTTCTAGGGTCGCCGCCACCCGCAGGGCCCGCCCCGGCTCTCCCAGCACCCACGGGACGACGTGGCCGAACCCGGCCGGCGCGACCCCGAGATGGACCAGGCCCTCCCGGAGGAGCCGCGCGGCCGCGAGGACGCGGCGCCGCCGGTCCGGCTCGGCCTCGGCGAGATGCAGGCCCTGGAGGGCGGCCGCGGCGACGGCCGGACTGAGGCCGGTCGAGAAGACGAAGGAACGGGCTCGGTTCCAGAGCCAGGCGACCAGCGCGGGGCAACCGGCCACGAAGGCGCCACCCGCCCCGAAGGCCTTTCCGAACGTGCCGATGACCGCGTCGGGCTCGATGCCGGCCTCGACGCATCGGCCCCGGCCGTCGGGCCCGAGCACCCCCAGCGCGTGGGCCTCGTCGACGAGGAGCGCCGCCCCGTGGCGGTCGCACACCCCTCGAAGGGCCGCGAGGTCCGGCGAATCGGCGTCCATGCTGAAGTAGGACTCCGTGACGACGAAGGCGCGGGCTTCGGTCCGGGCGGCCAGGGCCCCTTCCACCGCACCCACGTCGAGGTGGGGGACGACCTCGACCCGCGCTCGCGAGAGGCGCGCGCCGTCGATGATGGACGCGTGGTTCAGGGCGTCGCTGACCACCAGATCCCCGGGCCCCCCGAGGGCCGAGAGAAGACCGACATTGGCCGCGTAGCCGCTCGTGAAGACCAGTGCGTCGGGTTGCCGGACGAGCTCGGCCGCGCGCGCCTCCAGCTGGGCGTGGATGGGGCGGTCGCCCGTCACGAGGCGGGACGCGCCCGCGCCGGAGGCCTCTCGCGGACCGAGGACGGTTGCCAGTCCCAGGTAGTCGTTGGAGCCGAAGGACAGCGCCCGAGCGTCGGTCGGCGCCGGTCTCTCGCGCAGGAGACTTCGCTCCCGCGCCCGTTCGAGATCCGCGTCGAGAAAGCTCAGCCCCGGAGGCGTCTCACGTTTCACGTGAAACCTCTACTCGCTCGGCGCAGCTTCCGCGTGCTCGAACGGCTCCATCGCGTCGTCGATCCGCACCAGCATTCGCCGCATGAGGTCGCGGGTCCGACGTTCGAGCGACTCCCGGCGGTTGCGCTCGGTCTCGAGCTCGTGGGCCAGCGCCATGGCCGCGAGGAGCAGCGCCTGCGGTGGCGGCGCCTTTCCCTTGGGCGAGATCTCGGCGAGCTTCGCTTCGACCACGACCGCGAGCCGCTGCAGCTCGTCGGCCGGCGCGGAGCTCACCAGCCGATAGTTCTGCCCTGCGATGCGCAGCTCGACGGTGCGACGGTCCATGGCGGCGCGTGCGAGCGTACCACGCGACCCCGGCGTCGCAGAGCCCCGGCTCAGTCGGCGCCGGCGTCCGGGAGACCCTCGGTGGCGTAGGCGCCGCGGCACGCCGCGACCTGCTGGCACTCCGAGCAGTCGATCGTGAAGTCCTGCCCCGGGACACACGGCGTCGGCAGCGAGCTGCTCGAGGTCGACATGGCGGCCGCGATGCAGTTTGGCTGCTGGTAGGTCGTGGACGGATCGTCGCTCGTCGCCGAGAAGTCGACGAGGCAGCCGTAGCAGACGTCCACCGGGAACTCGAACTCGTCCGACTTGATCGAGTTGCCACCCGTCGTGATGCCGAAGAACTGAACGTAGGTCACCAGGCGGGTCGTGCCCTGGGCCTTCACGTTCGCCTGGAGCGCGGCGTCGCTGTTGATGGTCGTCGAGTCGAGGGTCGTCACCGTGATCGGCGCATACCCGGGGACGCTGCCTGAGGACGGATACACCGTCGTCGCCGCGAGCCGCGAGAACGTGTTGAGCTGATTGCCTGCCGCATCGGTGATGCGGACGATGGCGCCCTGGACGGTGATGATGTCCGTCTCCGTCGCGAGCTGCTGCGAGTTCACCTCGGGGACCGCCTGATTGCCGATCAGGTACGTCGGGTCGTATTCCGATCGGAACGCGATATCGAGCACCCCCGACGAGATGAACGGCTGCGTCGGGTCGCTCGTGAACGAGCACTGGGCGCCCGCCGACACGGGCTGGGCCGCGAGGACGCCCTGCACGAAGAGCGTGCTGTCGTCGCTCTTGCAGGCCCCTACGGCTGCAACTCCGCACGCAAGGAACGAGACTCCGGCCAGAAGGTGGCCCCAGACGCGCTTCATGAGCATCCTCCGTGACGGTCCCGCGAGGCACTGCGCGAGACGAAGATGAACCCGGACGACACAAAGCCTACTTTGCCGCCAGCCAAAGCGCCAAAAAGTGGCAGGTCGGCTCTCGCCGGGAACTAGGTAGGCAATACGGCGAGGTGAAGGGCCTCGACGCGGACCTTCTCGACATGCGCCTCGCCGGCCGCGGTCACGATCGGCAATCGGAGCGCGTTTCCTGCGCGCTTCTTGTCGGTCGCCACGTAGGGCCAGGACGCCGCGAGCTCGCTCGCGTCGACCCGGGTCGGCAAGCCGAGCGCGGCCAGCAGCGCTCGTGCTCGCTCCGCGACCGCGGGGGGCGTCCAGCCCAGGCGCACGCCGGCCTCGAGCTCCGCGACGACGCCGAGCGCGACCGCCTCGCCGTGGAGCCAGCGACCGTAGGCGCCGTGCGCCTCGAGGGCATGACCGATGGTGTGTCCGAGGTTGAGGAGCGCGCGCACCCCCGCCTCCCGCTCGTCGTCGCGCACGACGCGGATCTTCGCTTCGATCGCGGCGCGCACGACCGGCGCGAGAGCCTCGTGGTCGCCGCGCGCGAGGGCCGGCGCGTCGCGCTCGAGTCGTGCGAGGAGGGCCGCGTCGGACGTGAGGGCGATCTTGACGATCTCGGCGAGCCCCGAGGTCCGCTCGCGCGCCGGGAGCGTGTCGAGGTGAGCGAGGTCGGCCACCACGGCGCTGGGCTGGTGGAATGCGCCGACGAGGTTCTTGCCGGCGGGATGATCGAACCCCGTCTTGCCGCCGACGGACGCGTCCACCATCGCGAGCAGCGTCGTGGGGACCTGGATGAAGCGCACGCCCCGGAGGAGGCACGCGGCGGCGAACCCCGCCAGATCCCCGACGACGCCGCCCCCGGCCGCCAGCACGAGAGCCTCGCGATCCACCCCCGCGCCGAGCGCGGCGTCCCAGATCGTCGAGGCGCTGGCGAGCGTCTTCTGCCGCTCCCCCGGCGGGAGCGTGACGCGCGTACCCGGGATGGCGAGCGGCTGCAGCGCCGCCTCGATGGCGGCTCCTCGCGCACGTTGCACGTTGGAGTCCGTGACCAGGACCACGGACGACGGCGCGCAGCGCGCGATGGCGTCGGTCAGGCGCGACGGCTCGTCGTCGCAGACGTCGATGGTGTAGCTCCGCTCACCGAGCGGCACGAGGAGAGGCTCTCGCTCCACCATCGCCGCGATCGCGTCCACCACCGCGTCGGGGTCGAGGGCCTCGCTCGAGAGCGCCAGGTGACACTCGGCGTAGGCCGCGGCCCGCTCCGCGAGCAGCTCCGCCGCGCGCGCCACGGGATCGCCCCCCAGGGCCAGGTTCGGACGGCCCGCGACGTCCGGCACCCGCGCCGCGACCGTCTCCGGCGACGCGGTCAGCGTGACGACGTGCGCCCGGTCGATCGCGAAGCGCCGCGTCTTCTCCACGGTGACCGTGCCGCCGCCGAACGCGATGACGCGCGGCGCGCCATCCCGCAGCAGCTCCGCGACCAGCGCTCCCTCACGGGCGCGGAAGGCGGCTTCTCCTGCCTCGCGCCACAGGTCCGGAACCGTCCTGCCGCTGGCGCGCTCGATCTCGGCGTCGGTGTCCACGAACGGAACGTCGAGCCGCGCCGCGAGACGCGGGCCCACCGTGCTCTTGCCGGTCGCCATGAAGCCGCTGAGGACGATCGGGCGCATCGCTTCAATACTCGTCCAGCTGCGCGCGGTAGCCACCGATATTCCGGCTCAGCTCCCGCAGCGAATCGCCCGCGAACTTCTCGAGGAGGGCGTCCGCGAGGACGATGCACACCATCGCCTCGCCGACGACGCTCGCCGCCGCCACCGCGCACACGTCGCTCCGTTCGAAGGCGGCCTGGTACGCCTCCTTCGTGCGAACGTCGACGCTGTCGAGGGCCTTCTTCAGCGTCGCGATGGGCTTCATCGCGGCGCGGCAGACCACGGGCATCCCGTTGGTGATCCCGCCTTCGAGGCCGCCGGCGTTGTTGCTCGGCCGCGTGAAGCGATGGCGCTCGCCGTCGTAGTGGATGGGATCGTGGACGTGCGAGCCGCCGGAGCGAGCGGCGAGGAAGCCCATCCCGATCTCGACGCCCTTGATGGCCTGGATGCTCATGAGCGCCTGCGCCAGGCGACCGTCGAGCTTTCGGTCCCACTGCACGTGGCTGCCGAGCCCCGGCAGGACGCCGGTCGCGACGACCTCGAAGACGCCGCCCAGCGTGTCGCCGGCGTGAGCGGCGTCGCGGATCGCCACCTTCATCCGCGCCTCGGCGTCCGGGTCGGCGCACGCGAGGTCGCTCGCGCGCGACCGGGCGCGAAGCTCCTCCGGCGATGCCGCGGGCCGCGATGCCTCCACCGGTCCGATGGCGACGACGTGCGCGAAGACATCGACCCCCGCCTCGCGCAGCAAGCGCCGGCACACGGCCCCCACCGCGGTGCGCGAGGCGGTCTCCCTCGCGCTGGCGCGCTCGAGGACGTCGCGTAGATCGTGCCGGTCGTGCTTCAGACCGCCGGCGAGGTCGGCGTGGCCGGGCCGCGGCCGCGAGAGCGGCTCGGCCGGAGCGGGGAGGGGACCGGGCGACATGCGATCGAGCCAGTTGGCGTGGTCCCGGTTCGTGATGGAGAGCGCGATGGGCGAGCCGAGCGTCTCTCCCCCGCGGACGCCGCCGACGATCTCCACCTGGTCCGTCTCGATCTTCATCCGGCCGCCGCGCCCGTACCCGCGCTGCCGCCGCCCGAGGTCGACGTCGATGTCCTCCGCGAGGAGCGGTAGGCCCGACGGGATGCCCTCGACGACGGCGGTCAGGCGCGGTCCGTGCGACTCTCCCGCCGTCATCCAGCGCAGGCGCGACATCGCACGGTACGCTAGCAGGAAGCGGTGACCGCGAAAGCGTGGAGCCGAGCCGCTCCCGGACCGTCGCCGGCGCGGTCCCACGTGCTAGCTTCCGACGGGTGATGGGGGCGAGCCTCCGCTTCGAGAAGTACGAGGGGCTCGGCAACGACTTCCTCCTCGTCGACGCCGCCCGTGACACCGATCTCACCCCGGAGCAGGCCGCTCGCCTCTGCGATCGCCGCTTCGGCGTCGGCGCCGACGGGGTCATCCTCGTGCTCCCGCCGCGCGTGGCGGGGTGCGACACCCGCATGCGCGTCCTCAACGCGGACGGCTCCATTCCCGAGATGTGCGGCAACGGCGTTCGCTGCGTGGCCCTCCACGTCGCCGCCGCGCGCGCGCAGCGCGGCGGCACGGTTCGCGTGGAGACCGACGCGGGGGAGCGCACCTGCGTCCTCGACGCCGACGGCATGGTCACCGTCGACATGGGCGTCGTGCGCGCGCTCGGGGATCGCGCGGTCGACGTCGACGGGCGATCCATCGTGCTCGCCCTGGCGGACGCGGGGAATCCGCACGCGATCCTCTTCGGCACCTTCGCCCGCGGCGACGTCGAGCACCTCGGCCCTCGCGTCGCGACGCACGCGGCGTTTCCCCGCGGAACGAACGTCGAGTTCGCGTGCGTCCTCGGCGACGGCATCGACCTCGTCGTCTGGGAGCGCGGCGTCGGCATCACGCTGGCCTGCGGCACCGGCGCCTGCGCGACCGCGGCGGTCGCGTGCGAGAAGGGCCTCGCCGCGCGAGGAAAGCCCGTGACGGTGAGGCTCCCGGGCGGGCGCCTCGACATCACCGTCGCGGACGACGGCCGTACGACGATGCGCGGGCCGGCCCACCGCGTCTTCGCGGGCGTCACCGGCTGACCGCGCCGCCTAGCCCTCGACGATCGTCCCGATCGGCTCGCCGAGGATGACCCGCTTGATGTTGCCGTGGGTCGCCATCTTGAAGACGCGGATGCGCATGTTGTTGTCGCGGCAGAGCGACACCGCCGTCGCGTCCATCACGCCGATGCGATCGGCCAGGAAGCGATCGAACGTCATGCTCGTGAACATCTGCGCGTCGGGGAACTTCACCGGGTCGCGCTCGTAGATCCCCTCGACCTTGGTCGCCTTGCACAGGCAGTCGGCGTGGATCTCCATGGCCCGGAGCGCGGCCGCGGTGTCGGTCGAGAAGTACGGGTTCCCCGTCCCCGCCGCGAAGATGACGAGGCGCCCCTTCTCCATGTGACGGATGGCCCGGCGGCGGATGTACGGCTCCGCGACCTGGTGGATCTCGATCGCGGTCATGACGCGGGTCGGCACCCCGGCCTTCTCCAGCGCGTCCTGCATCGCGAGGGAGTTGATCACCGTCGCGAGCATCCCCATGTAGTCGCCCTGGGCGCGATCCATCCCGGTGCTGGCGCCCTTGAGGCCGCGGAAGATGTTGCCGCCGCCGATGACGACGCCGATGTGCACCCCGAGCGCGTGCACCTCGGCGAGCTCGGCCGCCGTGGCCCGGATGACGTTGCCGTCGATGCCGAACCCGCCGTTCGAGCCGCACAGAGCCTCGCCGCTCAGCTTGAGGACGATGCGGCGGTACTTCAGCCCCGGCAGGGGTGGCGGCGGGGCGATGGTGTCGTCGTCGCGCTCTTCGGCGGGGCCCATGCGGCACCACGACTACTCTTGGTGGTGCGGGCGTGCAATGGACGAGACGCGCTGCTCGAGCTTCTCGACGAGCTTGTCGGCCCCGTGCGCGCGCGCCATCAGCGTCGCCAGCCGGAGCTGGCCCTCCGGCAGCGCCGGCCAGTTGTGGCGGTAGTCGGCCGCCTCCGCGTCGAGGTCGAACCAGACGCGCAGCCACGCCACGTAGAGCTCCAGCTCCTCGTCGCCGGACGGCTCGAGCTTGCCCATCACCTCGACCGCGGCTTCGGGATCCCCGAGCTCGAGGAGCGCCTTCACGAGGACGTGCATCCGGTAGAGATCCGCCTCCCGGTTGCCGAGGGGCGGCGCGTCGCGCAGCTG
>JBEKGQ010000373.1:0-7088 GCA_050012715.1 Polyangiaceae bacterium | reverse complement strand
TTCGCCGCGCCTTCCACTCCCGTCCGCGGGCGCGCGTGGAAGCGACCGGCCAGCGCGCCGACGAGCGCTCCCAGCAGCGCCCCCGCGGCCACGTCGCTCGGGAAATGCGCGCCGAGGTAGACGCGCGAGACGGCGATGAGCACGGCGAGGCCGAGGGCCACCGAAACGAGGGCTCGCACCCGGAGGCGAGCGTCCGGCCAGGCCGCGGGGAGCACGACGGCGAGGAAGGCGGCGACGCAGAAGCAACCCGCCGCATGACCGCTCGGGAAGGAGAAGTCGGTCGGCGTCATGAAGGGCGTCGGCAGGTGGAGCTCGATCCAGGGCCGCGGGCGCCCGACGAGCCGCTTCAGGCCCCACACGAGGACGCACTGCACGACGACCGCGAGCGTCAGCCAGGTCGCGAAGCGCCGCGTCCGGCCCCAGAGGAGCAGCGGCAGGAGCGCGGCGGCGGTCCAGCCCTCGCCGAGGATGCTCGCGGCGACCATGAGCCAGGTCCACGCGCCCCGCGCGCCGCCGTAGATCGCGAAGAAGACGCTGTGGTCGAGGTCGGACACCCGGCGACGAGGATCTTTACGTCGACGCCCGCACCGCGCAAGCTCGGGCGTCCCTTGCCCCGGCGACCGCTCCCCGATGCCGTGCGTGATCCCGGGTTCACCCCGCGGGTGCGCGACCTCGACGCGCTCATCGACCTCCTGGCCGACGACGACGCGGAGAAGCACGCGGAGCGGGCGATCGTCCGGCTCGGGGCGGTCGCGCTGGACGGGCTGCGCGCGCGGTTCGAGGCGTCGAGGCCGCCGCTGCGGGCGCGGGTGCTCCGCGTGCTCGGCCGGCTCGCGAGCGAAGGGCCGGCGCGGGCCACGCTCGTGGCGGCGCTCGCCGACGCCGACGCGAAGACGCGGCGCAACGCGGCCATCGCGCTGGGCCACGCGCCGGGGGACGGCGTGGAGGAGGCGCTGCTGGGCGCGTGGGAGAGCGACCCGCGCCCCGAGATGCGGCGGTCGGTCGCGGCGTCGCTCGGCAAGGTGGGGAGCGCTGGGGCGCTGCCGGTGCTACGGGAGGCGGCGCGGTCCGAGGACGCGGAGCTCGCGCGGATCGGGCAGCGCGCGGTCATGATGCTCGAGCGAACCGAGTCCCGCGCCGAGCGCGGGAGCATCGACGCGAGCCGCGCGCCGGGCGAGCCGGTGGCGATCGTGGCGCTCGCGCGCCGGGGGCTGACGGATCTGCTCGCCGACGAGCTCGGGCGCATCGCCGGGGTGAGCGGCGTGCGCGCCGACGGCCCGGAGCAGGTGCGGGCGCGACTCGCGGGGCCGATGGCGGCGCTCTTCGCGGCGCGGACGATGCTCGAGCTTCGCTTCCCGCTGCCCGCGGAGTCGCTCCGCGAGGGCGACGCGGTCGAGGACGCCATCGCGCGCGCGGTGACGGGCGACGTCGCGCGCGCGGTGCTCGGCACGTGGACCGTCGGGGCCCCGCGGTACCGCCTCGCCTGGGCCGCGGGCGGGCACAAGCGCGCCGCCACCTGGAGCGCGGCGAGCGCGATCGCCCGCCGCTGGCCGGAGCTCGTGAACGATCCGACCGCCTCGCTGTGGGAGGCCCTCGTCGAGACCCGCGGGCCCTTCGTCGAGGTGTCCCTGTCGCCGCGCGCGGTCGACGATCCGCGCTTTGCCTGGCGGCAGCGCGACGTGCCCGCCGCGTCGCACCCGACGATCGCCGCCGCGCTCGCCCGCGTGGCCGGCGCTCGCGACGACGACGTCGTGTGGGACCCGTTCGTGGGGTCCGGCGCGGAGCTCGTCGAGCGCGCGCTCCTCGGGAAGCACCGCGCCCTCCACGGGAGCGACCTCGAGCCGCGCGCGCTCGAAGCCGCCCGCGCCAACCTCGGCGCCGCGGGCTTCCACGCCGACCTGCGGCAGGGCGACGCGCTCGACCTCGCGCCGGCGGGCGTCACGCTGATCATCACGAACCCGCCCATGGGACGCCGCATCGCCCGGAGCTCGGGCCTCCCCATCACGCTCGACCGCTTCGTCGCGCACGCCGCCGAGGTCCTCGAGCCCGGCGGTCGCCTGGTGTGGATCGCCCCGTGGCCGGAGCGCTCGCGCGCGGCCGGGCTGGCGGCCGGGCTGCGGCTCGACCGCGCGCGGATGGTCGACATGGGCGGCTTCGACGCCGAGATGCAGCGCTGGCAGAAGACGTAGGGCCCGGTCCCGGGGGTCTGTACGCGCGACGAGCCGTCGTGGGAAACTGGTGCCATGGCGAGCTGCCTGAAGTGCGGGGCGACCCTCATCGCCCTGGCGCGGTTCTGCGCCGCGTGCGGCAGCCCCGTGACGCGAGGCTCGGTCGCGCCCGTCGCGCCGCCGCCGAAGAGCGACATCCCGTCCACGCAGCCGGCGCCCGATCCGTTCGCGCAGACGGTGATGGGCGGCGACGTGAACGCGATCCTCCAGAAGGCCGAGGCGGCGGCCGTCTCGCCCATGGCCGCGAGCTTCATGGTCCAGGATGGGGCCCCGCCGCCGGCGCGCGCCGCCCCCGCGGCCTACGCGCAACCCCAGCCGTACCCATCGCCCCCGGCGCCGCAGGCCCAGTACGCGCAGCCCGTGGCGCCGCCGGCCCACTCCATCCCGCCGGGGACGCTCGTGCTCGTCTACTGGGCCAACGGCCAGCGCTACCCGGGCACGGTGCTGCAGGTGTCGCCGAACCACGTCTTCGTGGCGTTCCCGAACGGCGTGCAGCAGTGGATCGACGCACGCTACGTCACCGTCGGCGCGTAGCTCGACTATCGTCGCGCCATGGATGCGACCGCGCTGCGCCAGATCATGGAGGAGCTCATCCCGTTCAACCGCGTGCTCGGCATCCGCGTCGTCGAAATAGACCGCGGGCACGTGCGCATGGAGATCCCCTTCCGCGAGGAGCTCATCGGCGATCCCGTGCGGCGCGCGGTCCACGGCGGGGTCATCTCCGCGCTCGCCGACACCGCCGGGGGCTGCGCGGTGTGGAGCTCGCTCGACGAGCCGCTGGCGCGCGTGTCGACGATCGATCTGCGCGTCGACTACCTGCGGCCCGGCCGACCCGAGACGCTCGTGGCCGAGGGCAACTGCATCCGCGCCGGGCGCCGCGTGGGGGTGTGCGACATCCGCCTCTTTCACCCGAGCGCGCCCGGGGAGCCCATCGCGACGGGCAAGGGCGTCTACAACGTCGTCATCCCGAAAGCCAAGTAGCGCGCCGGGTGCGCGTCACGCCGCGGGGGGCACCGTCGCCGGGACGGCCTTGGCCTTGGCGAGGAAGTCGATGAGGTCGATCTTCGTCACGATGCCGACGATCTCGTCGCGCTCCTCGACGATCGCCACCTTCGCGTCGGCCAGGACGCCCTGGAGGAGCTCGAGCTTCGTGTTCGGCGTCACCGTCGCGTAGTCGTCCTCGACCACCTCGGCGATGGGCGACTCGAGCGTCTTGCCGCCGCTGACGAGCGCGCGCAGCACGTCGACCTCGCCCACGATGCCGCGCATCTTGCCGTGCTCCACGACCGGGAGCTGGCTGATCCCGAGCGACTTCATCTGGTCGATGACGTCGCGGATGCGCGCCTCGGGCTTCGCCGTGATGAGCGGCTTCTTGCCGTGGAGCAGATCCCGCACCGTCCCGATGCCCGGCGAGTCCTCGAGGAAGCCGTTCTCGCGCATCCAGTCGTCGTTGAAGATCTTCGACAGGTACTTGTGCCCGGCGTCGGCGAGGAACACGAGGATGCGCGCCGGCCGGCCGCCGACCGTCGCCTCGCCGCGCTCGACCATCGTGCGCGCGTACTTCACCGCGCCCGCCACCGCCGCGCCGCCGCTGCCGCCGACGAAGAGCCCCTCGCAGCGCGTGAGGTCGCGCGTCATGAGGAAGCACTCCTTGTCGTCCACCCGCACGATGTCGTCGAGGATCTTCAGGTTCATCGTGGTCGGGAAGAAGTCCTCCCCGATGCCCTCGACCTTGTACGAGAAGGCCTTGGTGACCCGGCCCTGCTTGACGAAGTCGTAGTAGAGCGACCCCACCGGATCGACGCCGACGATCTTCAAGCTCGGCTTCTTCTCCTTCAGGAACTTGCCCGAGCCGCTCAGCGTGCCGCCGGTGCCCATGCCCGCGCAGAAGACGTCGAAGTCCCCGCCGGTCTGCTTCCAGATCTCGGGGCCGCTCGAGAGGTAGTGCGCCTCCGGGTTCGCCGGGTTGTGGTACTGGTTCGCGTAGAAGCAGTTCGGCGTCTCGGCCGCGATGCGCAGGGCCGTCTTGTAGTAGCTGCGCGGGTCCTCCGCGTCGACCGCGGTCGGGCACACGACGACCCGCGCCCCGAACGCGCGCAGGTGGCTGATCTTCTCCTGGCTCATCTTGTCGGGCATGACGAAGACGCACTTGTACCCGCGCAGCGCGGCGAGGAGCGCGAGCGACGCGCCGGTGTTGCCGCTCGTCGCCTCGACGATCGTGCCGCCCGGCTTCAGGCCGTCCTCCTCGGCGTGCTTGAGCATGTTGAACGCGAGGCGGTCCTTGTGGCTCCCGCCCGGGTTCAGGAACTCGCACTTCACGTAGATCTCGACGGGAAGGCCTCCCGTGACCCGGTGAAGCTGCACGATGGGCGTGTTGCCGACGGCCTTGCTGATGTCCTCGAGGGCTCCCTGCATCATGGCGGTGGCACGGAGATACGAGGGGCGGGAGCGCGTGGCAAGGGCTGGTGCGTCAGCGCCGCGCCGCCCTCGGCGCGATGGCCGCCAGCATGCGCCCGCTGTTCGCCCCGTCCCGCCGGAACGAGTGGAACCGCTCCGGCTCGTGCTTCGTGCAGCCCGGGACGTCCTCGATGCTCGCGTCGGCGAGGCCCAGCGCCAGGAGCTGCCCCCGCACCGCCGCCCTCAGATCCACGTAGGCCTTGTCGCCCTGCCAGCGGTCCACGAAGGCGAGCTTCTGCGCCACGTCGCGCCCCACCTCGAAGCAGCACGCCCCGATGCACGGCCCGATCGCCGCCACGAGCCCGCTCCCGCCGAGTCGCCACACCCCCGCCGCGAGGACGCCGCCCACGACGCCGCGCCACCCGGCGTGGATCGCCGCCACGCCCCCGCTCGCCGGGTCCGCCACGAGCACCGGCACGCAGTCGGCCACCCGCACGCCCACCGCGCCGTCCCCCGCGCGCGCGACGAGCGCGTCCCCCTCCTGCCCCGCCGCCTCCGCCGCGAGCACGGCCCGGTTCCCGTGCACCTGCTTGACCTGGATCACGGCGGGGACCGCCAGCGCCGCGAGAAGCGCCGCGTCCGGCGTGTCCCGGGTCGGAAACCCGTGTGAAAAGCCCGCTTCCGCGAGGACCGCGCTCGTGAGGATCGTCACCGGTGCCCGTGCTGACTAGCACGGGCACACGGCCTCGGGGCCAGCCGCGGATGATGCCGCGAGCCGACTCGTGATACCACTTTCAGTCGACCTCCCATGCGCCCGCAGGACCCGTTCATCGGACGCGACATCCTGAACGGCCAGTACCAGATCCTGCAGAAGATCGGCTCGGGCGGGATGGGCGCCGTCTACAAGGCGCTCGAGACCGAGATGAACCGCATGGTGGGGGTGAAGATCCTCCACCCGAAGCTCGCGAACCGGAAGGACCTCGTGTCGCGCTTCCGGCGCGAGGCGCGGGCGATGAGCCAGCTCACGCACCCCAACACCGTCAAGGTGTTCCACTTCGGGGAGCTCGAGGACGGGTCGCTCTACATCATCATGGAGTTCCTCGACGGCAAGAACCTCAACCAGAGCGTGCGCGCCGAGGGGCCGTTCGCGATGGAGCGGGCGCTCCCCATCCTCATCGCGGTGTGCGGCGCGCTCGACGAGGCGCACAAGGCCGGCATCATCCACCGCGACCTCAAGCCGGAGAACATCTTCCTCTGCCAGTCGGCGGGCCTCCGCGACTACCCCAAGGTGCTCGACTTCGGCCTGGCCAAGGTGGGCGAGCGGCAGATGCGCCCCGGGTCGGTGATCCT
The DNA here is from genome assembly GCA_050012715.1 of Polyangiaceae bacterium. Taxonomy (GTDB): domain Bacteria; phylum Myxococcota_A; class Polyangia; order Polyangiales; family Polyangiaceae; genus Palsa-1150. Next base: position 1,113 of record JBEKGQ010000373.1, on the reverse strand, counting down.
CACGCAGGAGGGGATGGTCTTCGGGACGCCCGAGTTCATGAGCCCCGAGCAGGCGCAGGGCAAGGCGCTCACGCCGGCGAGCGACACGTACTCGCTCGCGGTGATTCTCTACGAGGTGCTCACCGGCAAGCTCCCCTTCGATGCCAAGAGCGCGATGGACTACATCCAGCTCCACGTCACGGGAAAGCCCGTGCCGCTCAGCCGGCGCGTGCCGGGGCGCGTCTTCCCGCCGCTGCTCGACGAGATCATGGACCGCGCGCTCGGCAAGAAGGCCGAGGAGCGCTACGCGAGCGCGGCGGACTTCGCGTCCGCGATGCAGCTCGTCCTGCAGGGCGCGACGCAGCTCCCGCCGCACCTCGCGCCGTCGCGCGTGGTCGAGCTCCCGACGACGCCGGCGGTGCCGGTGCCGCAGCAGGTGGCGGCGGCGGGCCGGCAGCAGCAGGCGCTGGCGCAGCAGGCCTACGTGCAGACGCCGCACCCGGCGTACGCGCAGACGCCGCAGCCCCGTCCGATGGTGCAGAACGGCCAGGCCGCCGCGATGGCGATGGCGCACGGGCCGCCGCCGGGCTCGCCGGGGTCGATGCCGGCCGGCGTGCCGAAGGCGAACGTCGGGATGCTCGTGGGGGTCGCGCTCGCGTTCCTGCTCATCGGCGTCGGCATCGCCGTCGTGCTCATGAAGTTCGTCATGCAGTGACGCTCGTCTCCCCCGCCGCCCCTCCTCACCCACCCCTCCTTCCCTCCTCCCCTCCTGTTCGGCTTTCCTCTCTCGGGCAAAGAGAGCGAGAAGGGATCACAAGGAGGGAAGGAGAGAAGGAGGGGTGAGGTCGGCCTCGAGGCCCCCCATGCTCGTCGTGGACGCGTGTCAGCAGACCCCACGATCACGCCATCCTCTCTCCTTCCCTCCTCCCCTCCTGTTCGGCTCTTCTCTCTCGGGCGGAGGGTCCCGCAACTTCGCGGCGGGAGCGGCCGATGGGACAGCGTGAGACCGGAAGACGACAGCAAAGGACAGTCGTGGGATCTGACCGAGCGCATCGTGGGCGCACTCATCGAGGTCCACCGAAACCTCGGGCCAGGCTTGCTCGAGTCGGCGTACGAAGCTTGCGTCTGTCGTGA
>JBEKGQ010000372.1:0-7104 GCA_050012715.1 Polyangiaceae bacterium | reverse complement strand
CCACAACCTCAAGCGCTTCCGAGCCGTCGCCACTCGCTACGAGAAGACGGCGAGGAACTACCTGGCCCTCGTGCAGCTTGCCTGTGCTCGCCTCTGGCTGGAGAACTAGGGACGCCCCCTAGAGCGGAAGCAGGGTTGCCCAGGGCGTGGGCATGGGCGATCACGGCGGAAGCAGAGGTGCCCAGGGCGTGGGCATGGGCGATCACGGCGGAAGCGGGGTGCCCCAGGGGCGACTCAGTCGTGCCCTGCGTCGGGGCCGCCGATCGTCTTGCAGCAGCGAAATCCCAGGTGGTAGTTCATGTGCGTCGACTCCTCGAGCTTCTCGACGTGCCACCGCGGGTCGAAGTTGCACTGGTCGGGGTACTTCGTCCAGTAGCCGCCCGGGTCGGTCGGCTTCTTCGCCACGTCGACGTAGAAGAACGCGCTCCCCTTCAGCTGCGTGTACATCTTGCCGTCGGCGGGCTCGAAGCGGGTCATGATCTCCGCCACGTTGCCGTGCTGATCGAAGACGCCGAACCGGGAGCGACACCGCGGGAACGCCCCCGACGGCTCGGTGTTCGTCCCGCACGTCGACCAGAGCTTCTCGTAGCTCGAGATGTCGCAGGTCGGTCCCGTGGCGCGGGACTTGTTCGTATTGCACACGGCGAGGTCCATCTCGTCGCCGTACGCGTAGACGCGATCCGCGCCCCCGGCGGGGTCGGCGCGGCACGAGAGGTTCCACTCGTCCTGCGTGCACAGGCGCTTGCCCTCCGCGTGGCACACCTTCACCGCTTGCGTCGGCGTGATGAACACGAACGGCAGCTCGCAGGGCTTGTTCGGGAACTCGAAGACGTCGATGCAGTAGCGCGCGGTGTCGATGTTCCCGCCGCGCTCCCACACCGGCACCATCCCCTCGGCCCCGCAGCGCGACCGCTGCTCCGGCGTCTGCAGCACGACGCCCTTCAGGCCCTCCATGCACGCCTTCGGCCCGATGGAGTGGTGCGCGATCGCGCGGTTGCCCTGCGAGAAGTGCCACGCGCCGCCGCCGACGGGGAAGGGGACCGACGCCGCCTCGCCCATCAGCGCCCGCAGCGCATCGGGCGAGTCCAGGTGCAGGGCCATCGGATCGTCGAAGGGCACCGTCGCATCGGGGGCCTCCGCGGCGGCCTCCGCGGCGTCGATGGCGGCGAGGATGGCGGCGTCCGCGTCCGCGCCGCCCCGCCCGGAGGCGGCGTCGGCAGTGGGCGACGGCGCCGTCGCGTGAGGTGGCGACGGGGGAGCGCTGGTCGTCGCCGCGGCGCCGGCGCAGCAGACGAAGGACCCCAGGATGAACACGACGGCCAGGACGCGAGTCACGGCGAGACCTCTCGCTCGATCAACGCCCGGGCGTCCCGGCATCTTCTAGTGGGTGGAGCACTTCATCAGGCACATGAGGTCGCCGTTGCAGCCGCAGTCGCCGCCGCTCTTCTTCGGGGTGGGCGTCGGTGTGGGGGTGGGCGTGGGGGTCGTCCCGCCGCTGCTGCCGCCGCTCTTGGTCACGGTCGGAGTCCCGGGCCCGGGGTGATACGGGCCCACCGGCGGCTTCTTCGTGGTGGCCGCGACGGAGGCCGACGGGGTCGCGCTCGCGGCCGTCGAGTCCGTCGGCGCCGCGGCGGCCGTGACCGACGGCGCGACCGTTGGCGCCGTCACCACCACCGTCGCCGCCGTCGGCACCGGCACGGGCGCCGAGCCGCCAATCCGCACGCCGATGACGATGCCGAGGACGAGCAGGACGAGGACGCCGGCTCCGCCGCCGATCATCAGCGGGAGCTTGCTCTTCGGTTGCGCATCGCCGCCGCTCGACGTGAGCGCCCCCATCGGCGCGCCGAGCGGAGGAGGCGTGAGACCCAGCGGCGCGTGGAACACGTCCCCGTCGCCCATCGCCATCGGACGCATCGACTCGGCCTTCACCGCGAGCGCCTTGAGGTCGATGAGCCCCGAGTCTTCCTTGTTGGCCGCGCCCGGCGCGACCGACGGCGGACGCGCGTCCGAGTCCTTCGTCAGCACCGCCAGCGAGAAGAGCACCGAGTTCTCGTTTCGCTGGCCGGTCAGCCCCGCGTCGCCGGGCGACCCCGAGGCGGCCATCGCGTGCGGAGCCGCGGGGGCGCTCGTATGGAGCTCCTCGCCGGCGTTCGTCGCGAAGAGGTCGCGCGCGCGGGCCTCGCGCTTGGCGACCGCGGCGCGCTTCGGCTCGGGCGCCGGGGCCGCGTAGGCCGCGGCCGGGGCTTCGTAGGCCGGGGCCTCCGCCGCGGGAGCGTCATACCCGCCCGCCGCTTGCGCCTCGTAGGCCGCCGGAGCCTGGGGCTCGAAGGCGCCCGGCGTCCCGAGGGCGATCTGGTTGGCGCTCGCGTGGAGGGCATTCACGACCACGTCGACCTCGGCGAGCGGACGCCAGTCGTCCATGCCGTCGCACCAGATGAAGGTGTCCTGCGTGACCGTCCCCGCGTTGTACGCGTCGACGAGCTCGCTCAGGGTCAGCGTGCGCTGGTCGTTGTCCCCCACGTTCACGTGCCACTGCGCCTCGCCACCGACCGCGCCCTGCTGGGCGGTCGTGTCCGCTCCGGGGGCTCCGTTGGCCGCGGCCCCGCCCGTACCGTTGACGACGATCGTCGCGCCGCACTTCCGGCAGCGAATCTTGACGATCTTTCCTTCGACCTTCTCGTCGGCGACGTTGTACTTGGACTGGCAGGACTGGCAGGTGATCTTCATGTGCGCCCGACTCTCCTAGGAAGTGTACACGGGCGGGCTTTCTACCGCCTTCTTTCCAGCGCCGCGGCCAGCACGCGGCCGCGTCCGGGCGCCGAGGTAGGACAGCGGCCTAGGGCTTCTTCATGGCCTCGCGCAGGTCGTCGCCGCGTACGAGCGTGGTCTGGCTGGAGATCTGCGCGGTCATGATGTTGCCGGGCGGTTGCCCCTGCTGCTGGGGCGGCTGAATGCCACCCGGGCCCGAGAAGATCATGACGACGCGCTGCTGGACGTCCGCCTTGCGCGCGAAGGACTCGCCCCGGACGAGCTCGAGCTCGCCCTGGGACTGAGCCTCGAACTGCTCGAACGTGCCGCCCTTCGGGACGCCCTCCATGTTGACGTCGCGCGTGGCGGCGTAGGCCTTCACGTCGAGCGATAGCGAGACCCGGTCGCCGTCGATGCTCTTCACCCGGTAGGCGCGGTACGCGATGACGTCGACCCCCGAGAGCGGCATCCGTGTCTCGGAGATCCATTGTCCTCCGACCCCGCAGGGCTTGGGCGGGAGCGGCACCGTGGCGAAGACGAGCCCCTCGGCGGCGCTCTGGGCGATGCGGGTGAGCTCCGCCTTGGCGCCCTTGCTGAGCGCGGTGACGACGTCACTCTCCCGCCCGTCGGCCGTCACCTTGACGCGCAGCTCCGAGCCCTGGAGAGTCGCGATGTCCTTGTCGAGGCCGGGGGGGAGCTGAGCGAGCTGCTGCTTGGCGGGGCTCGTCTTCACGACCGAGGCGACGAGCCAGTCGGTGCCGCCCTCGTCCTTCTTTCCGGGGCCCATCACCATGCCGAAGTCGACCGTGGGCATCGCGACGCGCGGCCCGAGGGACATGGCGAGCTCGAGCACGGCGGGGCCGTAGGAGGACGCGTGGGCGGCGTCCGCCCCCCCCTCGCCCCCGACCGCCAGGGAGACCTTCGGGTCCGAGCCCTCGCTCACCATGTCGACCTTGGTCGGCACCCCCTTCGGGTGGCGCTTGTCGGCGATGCCGGCCTCGAAGATCCCCGTCGGAGGGGGCCCCGAGGCCTCCTCCGCCGACGCGGAAGCCGCCGCCTTCATGGCCTTCTCGAGCTTCGGGTCGGCGCTCGCGTACTTGTCGGCTCCGGCCGCCGCATCGGCGTGAGCGGTCTCGGTCGACGGCTTCTTGTCCTCGCAGGCGACAGCGAGCGGCGCGGCCAGGGCCAGGAGGAGCAGGGCGGACGGAGTCCTCATGGCGGACGTCCTTATCGCAGGAGGGGGACGATCGCCAAGCCCTCCCTCCCGGCGCTCAGTTGCAGGCGGGCGGCGTGGTCGGGATCGCGGTGTCCGCGATGTAGGCCGCTTTGTGCGCGTCGTGACAGCCCTTGCACGTGGCCTTCATGGCCTTCTTGTCCTTGGCGTTCGCCGCCGCCAGCGCCTGCTGGAGGAACGCATCCCACTTCGCGTACTGCGCCGCGGGGGGCTCGTTCTTGATGAGGCACGTGATGTTCGTCTTCAGCTTGTCGAAGTCCGGGTTGTCATCCGTCCCCGAGAAGGCGGTTCCCATGTTCGGCACCATCCACTTGCCGAGGGCCGTCTTCGGATCCCCCGCGGCGGCGAAGCCCGCGACGAGAATCAGGCCGATGGCGACGAGGCTGGGCAGCAGTTTGCGCATCATCATGGACAGACGCTCCTCGACCGAGAAGGTTACACGGATTTCAGGGCGCCGACAGGGCACGCGACGCCCGTTCCGCCGAGGCCACAGTACCCGTCCGGGTTCTTGGCGAGGTATTGCTGGTGGTAGTCCTCGGCGAAGTAGAACTCCCCGGCCGGGACGATCTCGGTCGTGATCGCACCGAGCCCTGCCTCTTTCAGCCTCGCCTCGTAGGCCTTGCGTGAGGCCTCGGCGTGGGCCCGCTGCTCGTCGTCGTACACGTAGATGCCCGAGCGGTACTGCGTGCCGACGTCGCCGCCCTGGCGCATTCCCTGGGTCGGATCGTGGCTCTCCCAGAAGACGCGGAGCAGGTCGTCGAAGCTGATCTTCGCCGGGTCGAAGACGACGCGCACCACCTCGGCGTGTCCCGTCTCGCCGCTGCACACCTCGCGGTAGGTAGGGTTCGGCGTGTAGCCACCCGAGTAGCCGACCTGGGTCGAGTGGACGCCCGGGAGCGACCAGAGCTTCTTCTCGGCGCCCCAGAAGCAGCCCATGCCGAACATCGCGAGGCGCATCTGGGGAGGGAATGGCCCGTCCATCGGCGTCCCGAGCACGACGTGCTTCGACGCGACCGCGAGCTTCTCGGAGCGTCCGGGGAGCGCCTGGCTGGGGGAAGGGAGAGCGGACTTTCGCGTGCCGAAGAGCGACATGAGCCGGAGCATGGCATCGCTCGCGGCGGCGCGCGAGACCGAGCCGTCGCGTCTCCGCTCACTGGCACGTGACGTCGGTGTTGGGGGCGTTCGGCGTCCCGAAGAAACCCGGGAACCACGACGAGGTCGAGGTCTGCCACTCGTCGAAGTCGTCCACGTCGTCGATGGCGCAGTCGGCGGGAAGCTCGACCGACGCGCCGATGACCGGCTTGAGCGACGGCCACGTGAGAGAGACGACGAGGACGTTCCCGTCGCTCAGCGTGACGGTGCCGCCCTCGTTGCGGAGAACGTCGCCCGGCTGGCCGGCCCAGGCGAGGACGAGCCCCGGGAGGTAGTGATTGACCGCCGGGTCCGCGGAGTCCGCGACGATGAAGGTGCCCCCCGGCGGGATCCAGATGTCCTCGCTCACGTCGAAGGTGTAGACCTTGGCGCCCACGGGGCACTCGCCGTGGAGGCCGCGCAGGTTGACGGCACAACCGGCCGTGCTCTCGATCTCGAGCCACTCGCCGTCGTCGCCGGCTCCGTCGACCGACTCGATCATGAGCTCGTCGACGAGGAGATCGCCCGCGCCCAGGGGCTGCGTACAGGGCGCGTCGGGCGCGGCTTCGGTCGTCGCCGATGCGTCGACCACGGTTGCATCGCCCACCGACAGCGGCTGGCTTGCGTCGACCCCGGGCGGCCCGACTGCGTCCCACGGGGGCTCGCCGGCGTCGTCGCCGTCGTCGCCCCACCCCGAGTCGTCGCCCGCAGTGAGCGCGCTCGCATCGTCGGCGAAGGCGGCGCCCGCGATGGCGGACGGTGGGATGGATGGATTGCACGCGCTCGCGACGGCGAGGCTCGTGAGGAGGATCGTGACGGCGGCGGGCAGAGAAGGCAGCTTCGGGGAGCTTTGCATGCGCGCGCACGGAGCAACCGACGTTCCCGGCCGCGTTCCGTGAGAGCACGCGGGTTTGCGGGACACGCGCCCTGTCCCGGACAGATCGCGGGGTGTCCACGGACATGGGATTACTCGCTGGCACGACTGCTGCTAACGTCGCGCCGGCCATGGCCAAGACGACGCACTCGTGGAGGTTCTTCCGCGCCGGGGGAGTCGATCAGGTCGTCCTCGCGGACGCCGCCGATCTCGCGGACCTCCACACCCTGGACCAGAAGCTCTGGGTCGCTCTCGCATGCCCGGTCAACGGGGTGGAGATCGATCCCCGCTCGCTCACCCTGCTCGACACCGACGCGGACGGGCGGATCCGGCCGAAGGAGATCCTGGCCGCGATCGCGTGGCTGAAGGACGTGCTGAAGGACCTCGGGGATCTGTTCGAGCCTGCCGATGAGGTGCCGCTCGGCTCGATCTCGACGTCCACCGCCGCGGGAAAGGACATCCTGGCTGGCGCGAAGCTCATTCTGACAAACCTCGGCAAGGCCGACGCGAAGTCGATCAGCCTCGCCGATGTCTCCAGCACCGAGACGATCTTCACCTCGACGAAGCTCAACGGCGACGGCATCGTGCCGCCCGAGTCCGCGGACGACGAGCAGACGGCGAAGGACATCACCGACATCATCGCCGTCGTGGGGTCCGTCCCCGACCGGAGCGGAAAGCCGGGCATCGACCAGGCGAAGGTCGACGGCTTCTTCGACCAGGCGGCGAGCTACGCGGCGTGGGCGGACGCGGGGGCGACCCTCGCGCCGCTGCGCGGTGCGGCGGACGTCACGGCGGCCGCGGCGGCCCTCGACGCGGTGCGTGCGAAGGTGCACGACTACTTCGCGCGATGCCGACTCGCCTCGTTCGACGGGCGCGCGGTGGCCGCGCTCAACCCGACGGAGGCCGAGCTCGGGGCGCTCTCCGCGAAGGTGCTCACGCCGGAGTCCGACGAGGTCGCGAAGCTCCCGCTGGCGCGCATCGAGGCTGGCCGGCCGCTCCCGCTGGGCGAGGGCGTGAACCCGGCGTGGGCGGCGCGCATGGCCACCTTCGCGCGCGCGACCGTCGCGCCGGTCCTCGGGGGACCGAGGACGTCGCTGACGGAGCGCGAGTGGGAGAC
>JBEKGQ010000371.1:0-7130 GCA_050012715.1 Polyangiaceae bacterium | reverse complement strand
TCAAGACCGAGGACGACGTCCTCGCTTGGTACGACGACCTAAAGGGCGCACTCGGATTGAACCTCGAGCCTGGCGACCCACTGTCGGCCCGCATGGACCAGTTCGTCGCGAGCCTCAAGCGGCACGCCCGCTACCGGACCGACGCCCTCGCGGAGTACGCCGCGCTGCGGAGGGAGCCGGCGCGGGTGCTTCAGAGCGTGGAGGCATCCTCCAAGAAACCGAGGAAGGCAGGGCCACCGGCGCCGGTGCAGCCACCACGCACACGGCGACCGGTGACCGCGACCGTCACGGTGACGCAAGTGGGATACTGACGTCCTCATCCCGGGGCGGCCCGCACCCGGGGCTCTTCCTGCGTGGGCCTCTTCCCGCTCCGCACCTCCTCGGCCAGGCGGACGCTCTTCCCAAGACGCTCGCGAGCCGCCTCGTCGAGGAGGCTCGAGACACCCCGTGGACCCGCCACGTGCCGGATTCGCCAGGAAGGAAGGTCCCTCGCGCGGGTACGTAGGAGGTGTCGTCCCAATGATGCGCTGGATCCGCCTCGCCTCGTCCTCGGTCCTGGTCGCGCTCCCCACGGTCCTGCTCTCCATCCACTGCGGCGCCAGTCGAGCGGCGCCGGGTGCGGCGGACGCTGCGCCCTCCGCGGTCGCTGCGTCCGACGGTGCGGCACCGCGTGCGGACGGCGCGGCCGACGCTGGCTCTCCAGGCGTCGATGCGGGCGGCGACGCGTCCGGCGCGACGGCGGCCGATGCCGCCGAGGCGTCCGCGCCCGAGGAGGACGCGGCCAGCGAGGGTGGGGGTCCGGTCGACGCCGGCACCCCGGACGCGGCCTGTCTGGAGGACGCCGGGGCGCTCGCCGGGCATTGCCTCGTGTCGCTCGCGTCCGGCGCGGCTGGCGCGGCCATCGCCGTGGACGAAACCGGGGTGTACTGGGGCGACTCCACGAACAGCGCGCTGAAGAAGGTCGGTCTGCAAGGTGGCCCGTCGGTGATACTCGCGTCCGACCAGACCATCTTCGGCATCGCCGTCCGCGGGGGGCGGGTCTACTGGACCAATCAGACGGGCGGCGGAGCCATCCTCAGCTTGCCCGAGAGCGGCAGCGGCGTACCCACGACCGTCGTGTCGGGGCAGTCGAGCCCCGAGCGCCTCGCCGTGGATGGGACCAACGTCTACTGGACGAACTACGGCGGCGCGGAGACCGTCATGAGCGCTCCGCTCGGCGGCGGCACGCCGGTCACGCTCGCGACGGGGCAGCCGAACGCGTGGGGCATCGCCGTCGATGCCACCAGCGTCTACTGGGTGAACAACTCGGGCAGCGGCACGGTGATGAAGGCCGCCCTCGACGTGGGCCCGCCGACCACGCTCGCCTCGAATCAGCTCGAGCCGGTGTGCATCGCGGTGGACGGCACGAGCGTGTACTGGGGCGACTACGGGGGCACCGTCCAGAAGGCGCCGGTCGGCGGAGGGGCGATCACGACGCTCGCGTCCGGACAGTCGGCTCCCGACAACATCGCGGTGGACGGGACGAGCGTCTACTGGACGAACGAGGACGACGGCACCGTGATGAAGGTCTCGGTCGCGGGCGGCGCCCCCGTCACACTGGCGAGCGGTCAGACGTCGCCCTACGGAATCGCGGTGGACGCGACCAGTGTGTACTGGACGAACTCCGCGTTGCCGGGGGGCGTGATGAAGCTCACGCCCAAGTGACGGAGGGATCCCGTTGGGCGTCCTCATCCCGGGGCCGCCCGCACCCGCGCCTCCTCCCGCGTGGGCCTCTTCCCCCGGCGCACCTCCTCGGCCAGGCAGATGCTCTCCCAGAGCGGCGGGATCTTCCGCCGGATCTCCGAGAGGGGCACGAACAGCGAGCGCCCGCCATGGACGAAGACGACGCCGTTGCTGCGGAGGACCCGGCGGAGCACGTGGCGCGTCACGTTGGCGAACCGCGCCAGCTTCGCGAGCGAGTAGAGCGCCTGCACCGGGAGCGCTCCGGCGATTCCCGATTGGCGATTGCCCATCAGGCATCCTCTTCGCCGTCATCATCCGGCACGACGCTCGGCCCCTTGCCGCGGGCGCGCTCGTAGGCCCGGATGGCCATCCGGCAGAGCAGCTCGGCCTCCGGCTTCCACGGCGCCAGCGCCTTCCGGTCCACGGCGAGCAGCTCGTCGAGCCACGCCGTCACGGTCGTCGTCTCGGTGAGCCGCCGGGCGACGGCGCGGAGGTGCTCCGCCCGGACGACCGCCAGCGCCTCGACGGGTCCCGCGAGGATGCCCAGCGCACGCTCGACTCGGAGCGGCCACGCCCGGTCGCGGTAGAGCGACTCGAGCATCCGCGCGTCCTTCACGGACACGTTCTCCAGGCGCGCCCGGATCTTCCCGGCGGCGTGGAGCGCCTCCGCGCGCCGCTCGATGGCGTCGAGGCCGTCGGGCCGAAGGCCGGGGAGGAGCGCGCCGAAGCTCGACGGCACGTCGACCGCCGGCTCGGCCTCGTTGAAGAACCACCAAAGCTCGCTCGCGGCGGCCGCGCTCGGAGCCACGCCACCGAACCGGAAACCGCCGCTCATCGCGACCCCCGGGCGACGCGCAGCGCGTGCCAGGCGCGCAGGAGCGCCGCGAAGTCGTCGAGCCGCATCATGACGAGCGGCTCCTTGCCGTCGTCCTTGCAGATGGCCACCGGCCACAGGCCCTCGAGCCGCGCGCCGCGCTCGGCCTGACGCAAGGCCCCCCGCGGGTTGGTGCGGTGGTGGGCCTTGCACTCGATCCACACGCCGGGCGCGACGACGTCCGCCGGCGATGCGCCGCCGCTCGCCTTCACGCCGCGGCGGACGAAGTCCCGGCCGAAGATCGCCTCCATGCGCAGCTGCACGGCGCGCTCGAACTCGCGGCCCTTGCGCCGGTACCAGGGCTCCCGGGCGCTCACGACCGCACCTCGCGCACCGTGAGGCGCGTGACGGGTGAGCACCGTGCGACGGCGTCGAGGCGCTCCTGCAGCGCGGCGAGGTCCGGCGGTGGAACGCCGTCTCGCAGCGAAGCCAGGAGCGCCTTGAGCGCCCCCCCGTCGACGGCGCCGAGCCGGGACAGGCCCTCCTCCCGCGACACGCCTGCCTCGGCCAGCGCGGCGAGGGTCTCCTCGAGCGGGTATTCGCGGCGCATCGCGACGTTCAGCACGTAGCGGTGCCCCTCGACGCAGAGCTCGGGCGCATGCTCCAGCTCCGCGCGCAGGATCCCGTCGAGGGCGTCCTTGCGCTCGCCCAGCGCCCGCAGCACGACGGCGAGCTCCTCGCGCTCCCGGACGACCGCGGGCAGGTCTTCCGCCGATGCGCCGGCGTGGACGCGCTGTCCGGCGCGCGCGTCTGCCCACGCCGGACACTGGCTCCGGTGATCGCAGCGCGCGCACGCGGTGCCGGGTCGCGCCGGCATCGCCCCACCGCGGATCTGCGCGACGGTGGCGAGCACGTACTGCCGGGTGGCCTCGCGCTCGGCCGCGGTTCGCTCGAGGGTGACCGCGACGTCGTGGCGAAGGAGCTCCAGCGAGAGCTCGACGCGCCGGGCCCAGGGCCAGAGCTGCCGCGCGGCGAAATCGCAGGCGGCGAGGTCGAGGCTGGCTTCCGCGTCCTCCCGGCGCGGGGGCAGGCGCGTCGCGGTGTACTGGCGAACCCGGATCGCGTCGTCACCGATGCGGTCGACGCGGTCCATCACGCTCCGAAGCGCGACGCCGTCGAAGTGCACGGTGAACGGCAGCCTGATCCCGAGGACGCGCGCGCCGTCGACCGCGCCTTCGCGCGCGACCCACCGCGCGACGAGGTCGAGCCCCTCGACGAAGAGCGCGTGGTCGTGGAGGTCGCTCGTCGCCCACGCCTCGCGGAAGGCGTCCGCCGCGCGCCGGGCGTCGAGCGGGCCGGTGCCGTGAGCATCGACGTGGGCGCGCAGGGTCACGTCGAGGGCCCGGGCGACCACGGGCAGGAGGTCGCGCTCCGGCGCGACGTCGGCGGGCAGCCGATCGAGGTAGTGCAGCCGGTACGAGAGCGGGCACCGCGCGAAGCGCGCGATACGTGCCGGCCCGTAGGACAGCGGTTCTTCGCGGGTGGATTCCGCGAAGTCGAACGAAAGGGTCGACGCAATCGAGGTGGAACCGGCCATGATGGCCTCCGTCTCGGGGCAAGCGCGTCTGGCGCGTCTCGTCTCTTGATCAAGACAATGGCAACGACGCTCGAAGAGCGTGACGAAGTATTTTCAGCGGCGTGTTCGCCAGCCGGGGCCGAAGAGCTTGTCGAGGTCGGCCTGCATCTGCGCCGGCGACGGGCCTTCCTGGGCGGCGGCCGGCGCGGGGACGACGACATCGGTCGAAGCCCACGGGGTGGTGGCGGAAGCGGGCGCGGTGCGGTCGCGGGCACGCTCGCCGCGCTCCACGTGCGCGAAGAAGTGCTCCAGCCGCTCCCAGATGAAGCGCACCGTGGGCGCTTGATGGGACGCCTCGAAGGCCCCGTCGATGGCGTCCCGCAGCGCCCGGAGCTTCGTCCCTTCGTCGCCGTCGATCGCCGCCGCGCACCGGGCGACCCGCGCGATGTCCGCGCCGTCGAAGTCACGCGGGGCGCGCCGTCCCGGATACCGGCGCGCGAAGTGCTCCGCGAGCGCCAGGCGCGCGACGCCGGCGTCTCCTCCGTCGGTCTCCCGGTCAAGAAGAAGAACTTCTTCTTCTCTTCTTGAGAGATCACCGGATCCTGGATCCGGCGGGGAGGATCCTCGATCCGGTGGGGCGGATCCACGATCCGCGATCCCGGCGAGCTCGCGGAGCGTCGTCGGCCCGGGCGCGTACCGAAGGCGCTCGAGTCCGTTGCGGTCACGATCGCGGTCCACCCGGACGAGGGCGAGGCGCTCGAGCTCTCCGATGCCGCTGCGCACCGTCCGCGCGGCGTAGCCGCAGAACCTCCCGAGGGTCTCCTGGCTGGGCCAGGCCTCGGCGTTTCCTCGCAGGTAGAGGGCGATGGCGACGAAGACCTGCCAGGGCACCGCCCGCAGCGCGGCGAACGTCGGGGTCCGCCGCAGCTCCGGCAGGAGCGAGGCGAGGTCCCTCAAGTCCGCCCTGCCAGCTCCGCGCGCAGCTCGCGAAGGGCGCGGTGCCTTCGCTGGCGTAGGCGCTCGACGGTCACCGGCGGATCGCCGGCCGTCGCCTCCGCCGTGAGGCGCGCCGCCTGCTCGCCGGAGGTCTCGGCGCCCATGATCGCGCGCGCGATGTCCTCTCCGCCGCTGCTCCGGACCAGCCGCTCGGCCACTTCGCGCGCCAGGCAGGCGGCGAAGGGCGCCGGGTCGGCGTGGACGCACGGCGGGTCGGCGGGGGTCCCCTCGTCGAATACGAGCGCGTCGCCGGTGCCGGTCTCGCCCCGCGCGGCACGAAGGAGCTGCCGGAGCGTGGCGCGGCGGAGCGCGATGAACACCGGCTGCCCGGACGACCGCACGACCGCGAGCGCCTGCAGGAAGGCGCAGAGCACGCGCTGCTCGCGGTCCTCCCTCGCCTCGCCGCCACGCCGTCGCATCCTGCGGAGCATGGGCGCGAAGGCCGCGACGAGCATCGCCTGCCAGAGGGGGTGCGGCGCCGCCTGCTGTCGTCGCAGTACCGCCTGGACGAGCGCCTGACGCTCGGCCAGCGGGAGCGGGGACTCCGGCGCCAGCGGGACGAGGAGAGCGGCGGCCGTCGCGTAGGGGGCGAAGGCGCGCTCCGTGGCGCGCGCGGCCTGGAAGGTGGCGTCGTGGCGGCGGGCCGTGATCGGAACGGTCTGAAGCACGAGGGACAAGGTCATCGCGTGTCTCCGGGGTCGGGGACGCAGGGGGGGACGTCGACGGCGTTCGTCGCGCCGCACCGGCGGCACGCGTGACGGCAGCGACCGGTGATCCAGTGCTCGACGTCGCGGTACTTGAGGTGCAGCTCACCGCCGCGAAGGACGCCGAGGAGCGAGCCGCACGAGCAGCAGCGCCACGGCCGGGCCGGGGGCGGGGTCACCGGCACCTCGTCAGGGCCTGCACCTGAGGAGGGAGATAGCCACGGGCGTGGCGCGTCGGGCCGGCCGACCGGGGGAGCATCGATGCGCGGGCCGCGTCGATGAAGGTGCGCCAGCACTGGCGGCAGACGTCGTGGTCTTTGACGACCCGCCAGTCGCCGTGGATGCGCGTGAGGGCCGGGCGGCGGCGGCACGACTGGCAGGTCGGCCGGGCGCGCGGGATGGCGCAGCGGACGTCCGCGAGGGAAGAGGAGTCCTTCACGTGCCCACCTGCTCGGTGCGGTGCGACGCCGGCTCGAGGAGCGACGGCGCCGGGTGGAAGACCAGCCCGTAGAACGAGATGGCGGCGGAGGCGGCCGCGACGACGAGCGACCGGAGTCGCGCGAGCTGCTGCTGGCGGCGCGGGCTCATCGGGCCCCCCGCGCGGCCGCGAAGCTCGAGCCGGTGAGGCTCGCGTAGAGAAGCTCGTCCGGCGCGTACGGCTCGGGGACGGGCCGGGGCGGGTGGACGACGCTGGGCGGCGGAACCGCCTCGGGCGTCGAGGAGAGAGGCTCGAAGACGAGCCCCGCGATGACGACGAGGAACATCGTCGGCGTGGAGGCGAGCTCGTAGATGCGCAGCCAGCGGCGGCGGCGCTTCCGGTCGTTCTCGCGGTTGGGGTTGGCGCTCGGGGTGTCGTTGCGGTGGTTGGAATGGATCATCATGGTCGTGGGCCTCTTTCGGTCGTGGCTTCGCGGTCTCCGCCCCGGGCGGCGGGCACACGTCGGCGCGGGACGGACGGGTCCCAACCCGGCGTGAGCCGTGGCCGTTGCGGCGGTCGTCTCGAGGGCGAGGCTCGACTGACTCGGTGCGCCTACCGCTCGCCCGATCCGCCTGCCCTCGGAGGGTTCACGCGCTCGCTCCTGGCCTTGCGACCCTTGCGAGCGCTCCCTCTGCTCTCACATGTCGAAACCGGGCCTATCGTGACCAAGAAAAATGATCTTTCTTCTCGAGCCGGCCGCGTGCCGACACAAAACCGAGCAATGACGGACCGTTGCAGTTTTCTGTCGGGCCCGCTCTCCGCCGGTGCTAATTCGTCGCCCGCGCCCGCATGCGGCCCTTGGACTCCACCTCGCTCGTCTTCTTCGCTCCGTTCGTCCTC
>JBEKGQ010000370.1:0-7142 GCA_050012715.1 Polyangiaceae bacterium | reverse complement strand
TCTATTCTCCATCTCGCGATTGATATGTCCACCGTTGTCCGGACGCGTATTTCACGACTGACCTCTAGTGACTCGCTCGCGACCGTTGGGGCAGGAGAGAGAACCGTAACCAGGTTACTTCGCGCCCGTCGCCGGTGCCAATGGCGTCGGCCGGGGAACGGAGGCGCAGCGTCTCGGGCTCCGCGGTTGCCGGCCACCAGAAGCGCCGTGCCCCGAGATGCGGATGTGCCGGCGGACGGACGGCTGGTGGCGCATCGTCGGGCTAAGATGGCGAGTCCGTGCTCGGGCTCTCTATCTCGACTGGGCCCAGAAGCTCCGTTTGCACGTGCCCCGCGCGCTGATGCTCTTGTACGCCCGTGGAGCGCCTGCTTCTCATCGAAACGGGCTGGAATCTGCGGGAAGATGCGATCAATGATTAGCGTTGGCCGGACGGTTACCGATAGATGCGCGCCAGCGGGGATGTCCTGGACGGAGATGCGGTGGCCCAGGACACGTCAGGGGTACCGATGAAGTAACCCGGTTACGGTTCCCCCGACGACGGGTGATACCGGGTCGGTAATTGCGGTGAGTCACGCGAACGGAGTGGGCAGCGCCGCAATCACCTCAATTTTGCCAGTATCCGCCCGCATGTAAGCCAGTTTGTGCTCTATCTTGTAACGAGCATCGGAGCCCTTGCGCGGCATATAGATCAGGACCACGGTCAGACTGGCCCCGTCGGCGGAGGCGCCGACGACTGTGGTTAGACCTATCGATCTCCCGGTTGTGTCCGTTGGGTCCTGGGCTCCGGGCAGTTCCGTCGCGAGCCCGCCGGGCAGGCGGATTGAGCAAACGCGCGCACGAACCCCCTGATCGTCGCATCGCATTGCGAATGCTAACGGCGCACAGTCAGACAGCACTGGTTGCATGAAATACCGCCGATCATTCGACACAACCCGCACTTCCCGATACATGCCTTCATCTATCTGACGTACGAATATGCGCCGACTTCGCCCGGTGTAGGGAGCGCGACGCAATGTCGCGACAAGCGTAGACGACGCGGCGTTGTATTGGATCGTCTCCACGCGCTCGACGTTTGGCTCAACGGGCAGACCAATGTCGGTGAAGCTCGCTGCCGTCTTCATTGGACTATTGGTGGGCATACGTTCTCCGCGTGCAATTCGCCAAGAGTGGTGAACATGGCACCGTCGTCGCACGGGTAGTAAGATACGGGTTCACGTCGCTCGTCCCCTACGGTTTCCCCGCGCCGCTCCCCCGGTTCCGGTGTCTCGCCTCGGCGGCGGCCTCCTTCGCCAATTGGTTCGTCTTCTCGACAGCGTCGAGATCGCGCCGACGGACGAACTGAGGTGGAACGCCTGAGCCTACCGGCGCCTCGACGAGACGGAACGTGATGGTCTGGCCCGCCTGAATATCGGGCAGCTGCCACGACCAGCTCTCGGTATCGTTTCCCGTCGTTATCTGACTGCGCATGTAGTGCCGCGGGATGTTGCCTACCATGGCGGCAAACGTTCCCCCTTCAGGCGGGACATAGACGCCAACGATGATGCCATCGATTGAGACTTCAAGTGCGTTCATCGCGACATGCTCCTTGGACTCGCTAGTGTAGGGGCAGATCCGGTCTCGGGTTTCCAGTCGGGTTACCGCCGCACTTCTCAGAGACAAAGCCTCTCGCGCAATCCATCACATTCGTATACGGCACACCATCCTTTGAGCCGGTAAGTCCCGGCGGGGTGTTTGGGTTATTGATGTATTCCTCGCAGCGGGCGATGGCGTCCGCCCATTCCTGGTCGCAGCCATCGTCCTGTGGCGCGGCCGGATTGTCAGACTGTAGCAGGGTGATACACGCAATGGCGAAGGCGGTCGGGAGAGCATACGGGGCAGCAAGAGCAATCCCGCCTCCCGCCGCCGGCAGCCACCACCAAGGAGCGGAATCCACACCAGGAACTTGCCTTCCTGACGGGTCCTTCCCATTGATTGGATCGTTGGCGGCGTAGACGTAGAGGTTGGCCTGCGCCCCAGCAAACCTCAGGGGATCCTTGTTCGTCCACCTCCCCGCGCTAGCGTCGTAATCCCTCGCCCCGAACCTCACGAGCCCTGTCGCGGCGTCGTAGAGCCCTCCCGCAAACCCGAACGGCGTCAGCCCCGGGCTCGTGTCGTTCGTCACGTTGCCAAACTCGTCGTAGTCGATCTCCTCGGCCACGACTCCGCTCGCGGTGTTGACGATGAGTCTCGGGCTCCCGAGGTGGTCGCTCAGGATGCGGAAGGTGCCCGCGGCGCTCGTGAAGTAGTCCGGCACGTTGGGCTTGGTGCCGAAGACGAAGCGGTTGACCGTGTTGCCGCTGCCGTCGAGCTGCACGACGATGTCGAGGGCGTCCTTGTACAGGTAGCCTTGGGCGAGCGTCCCGTTGACCTGGCTGCCGACACGCCGGTTTGCGCCGTCGACGACGTAACCGATGCTGCCCCCGCCCGGCGGGCTCACGCTCAGCAGGTTCCCGAGCGCATCGTAGGAGTAGCTCGTGATCCCCGCGGCCGTCGTCTTGGTCGCGAGCTCACCATCCGCCGTGTACGCGTAGCTTGCGCTGCCGTAGGTGAGCAGCCGGTCCTGCACGTCGTAGGTGGCGCCGATTGTCCCCGCAGCGCCAGTGAACGACGTCCGGTTGTCGTCGGCGTCGTACCCGTACTGCGACACGAGGGTCCCGTCCTCGGTCACCTCGGTGAGCCGACCGCTCACGTCGTAGGTGTACCCCCAGACGTGCGTCGTCCCGCCGACGGTCTCGGTCTTCTGCGTGATGCGCCCCACCAGATCGCGCAGGACGCTCTCCGAGTAGATCGCCGTGCCGGAGTAGCTCGCGACGTACGTCGCAAAGAGGCCATTGCTGTCGTAGGTGTACGCGTCGGTCACCGACCCGAGGGTGGTGGCGGTGATGCGACCATTCGACGAATCCCGCGTCACCGTGAGCGCCCCAGCTTGGGTCAGCAGGCTGTCGGCGTCGTAGCCGAGCGCGATGGCCTGCCCGTTGACCGTCTGCGAGACGATCCGGAAGCTCGAGTCGAATCCGAACGCCACGGTTCCGGCGACCGGGCCGCTCCAGGTGAGGCCCTTGCGCAGGAAGCCATCGTACGCGTAGGTGAGCGTCTCGCCGCCCGGCGCCGCGAGTGACGTGAGCTGCCCCGTCGTCGGGCTGTACGTCCGCGTCAGCGTGCCCTGCGGGTACGTCGTCGTCGACAGCCTCCCGGCGGCATCGTAGCCGTAGGTGAGCGCGACGCTGTCGGGTCGCGTCGTGCTCGTCAGCTCCCGATCGACATCGTAGGCATACGTGGTCGACGGCAGCCCCGTTCCAATGCTCGGCGGGGTGTAGGACGCGAGCAGATCGACCGGCGTGTAGCCGAAGTCGTGGGCGTTCTCGGCTGGCGTCGTGACGACGCTCGTATTGCCGTCGGCGTCGTAGGTCGTGCCGTCGATGCGGCCGTCGGACAGGATCGTCTGGAGCGGCCGGCCCGTGGGGTCGTTCTGGTAGGAGACGGTGTGGCTCAAGGGATCGGTCACGCTGGCGAGGAACCCGGAGGAATCGTAGCTCATGGTCCAGGTGCGAGAAGCTCCCTGGCTCATCGTGCTGAGCCGACCGTGCGCGTCGTACGTGTAGGTGAACGGCGTGACCTCTGGCAACGCGTCTGGACCGGCTGACCGCGCGCATTGAGCGTGGTCACGGTCTGCCGGCCCGCCGGGCTCGTCGCCGTCCACGTGAGGGCGCCGGCGTTGAAGAGGCGCGTCCACGTGTTGCCGTTGAGGTTCGTGTGCTCGGTGAAGGTCGCGAGATTCCCGCCAGAAAGCGTGACGGCGCGGGTCGTGGTCTGGACCGAGGTGATCCCGGATGGCGTCGTCGTGGTCACGGCCGGCACGGGCGCCAGCATTCCGAAGCCGACTCGCGGGTCGGCCGTCTCTGTCGTCGTGGTCGTCGTCCCGTCCGGCACCGTCACGCTCGTGACGCCCGCCGGGGTGAACTGCAGGGAGCTCTGGAGCCCGTTCGGGAGCGTGTTGTTCCGGCTGAAGGTGCCCGACTGCGTCGCGGCCGTCCCGTAGCTCGTCGTCCTACCGAGCGCGGTCGTCGACGTGACGGTGAACCCCGTCGACGCGTCCGAGCGCGCCAGCGTCTTCGAGCCGCCGGCGGCGTCCTGGTCTTCGGTCAGCCGACCGAGCGTGTCGAAGCTGTACTGGGAGAACGCGCCGCGCGGACTGGTCTTGTTCTGCATCAACCCATTCGCGCTGTACGTGAACTGGGTCTCCTCGTTCGCCGGGTCGGTCGCCGTCGCGAGGTAGCCGTTCGCGTCGGCGGTGTACGTCGTCTGCGATCCGAACGGACCGACGATGCTCACGAGGTTGCCGCTGGCGTCGTGGTTGATCTGCGTGACGTTGCCGCTGACGTCGGTGACCGTCGCGACCCGCCCGCCGCTGTCGTACGTGAACTGGTAGATCGCCGCGCCGGTGAACGCATCGACCGTGCGCAGGTGGCGACCGGTGCCGTCGAAGACGTAGAGCTGCGTGCCATCGTTCGAGGGCAGCGAGATGGTGTTCGCGATCCCCGCGTAGCCGGTGAGGATGGACTGCACCTTGCGGACGCGGTTGTCCGCGGAGTCCGCGATGTAGACGCTGCCGTCGGGGCCGACGCGCACGCCGCGGGAGACGCCCATGGTCGCGTTGGTGGCAGCGTCGCCAAAGCCGGGCGCACCTGCGGCGTCGCGACCCAGCGGGTAAGTCCTACCGGCGCGCAACCAGTACGCGGTCCCCTTCCTCCCTTAGGGCGGCCCAGCCTCTCAGGCGAATGCCCTTCGATACAACCGCGTGGGTCGCAAGAGAGAATGGACTCGCCGCCTCGACCATCGCGTCAGCGCCCGTGCGACGGACGGCCGCCATTGAGTATTCGTTTCCCGCAATGCACGGCACACCTTCTCTAGCTGCATGCAACATCACGGCCAGCAGATCGTTCATGCGTGTCAATAATAGGGTCGCAGGAACAGACAGCGTCCATATCTCGTCGGTCCCAACAATCTCGACAAGCCACACACCATCGGAGGAAGAACGTACTCTCGGATATAAGCAGACGACCCACCCCTCAGGCACCTCGATTGGCTCGTCATTCCAGTCGCTCTCGACGACTTCCGAGCCGCGAACGCGCATCGTCCAGACTGGCCAGGCGATGAGCGACGACGCTGGCGCGGCCAGTGTGCCGAAGAACGCTCGACGCTCCTCCGGCGTTCGGACTTTGGTTGCAACACAGATGTCAAATCTCTCAGTCATCGTCTCGTTCCTCTAGTACGATGGGTAGAGACTTCTAAAGGAACCGTCCGGCGCAACTCTCAGGATATTATTACCGATTTGGTACAGTGTGTCACCGTTGGACGCCGATGATATCGCTGCGTTGGGGTCATTATAGATCGAATTCGCCAGGTCCTGATACTGCTGTGCATTCTGGT
The DNA here is from genome assembly GCA_050012715.1 of Polyangiaceae bacterium. GTDB lineage: Bacteria > Myxococcota_A > Polyangia > Polyangiales > Polyangiaceae > Palsa-1150. The sequence goes on along the minus strand of JBEKGQ010000370.1, from coordinate 1,673 downwards.
AGCCGGGCTCGTCGCCCATGTGCTCGCCAAACTTCTGCCCAAGCTGTTGGCTATCGAAGCGCAGCGGGTTCTGTCCGGCATCACCGTCGTCGCCCCCGGCTCCCCCGGCTCCGGTTGCAGCGGACGCAGTGGCAGCGTTTGATGAGGTGGGCGCTGGGCACGTGCCTCCGCCTGAGCTTCCGGAGCTCGACGGTCGTTCAGGGCCGTGACGCGCCCGCCGCCGTCGAGGGTCACGGGCTGCCCGTTGAGCGTGTTCGGCACGGCGGCGTCGCCGGTGCTGCCACCGGCCAAGAGCGGCCGCTGGTCGTCGAGGGTGACCTCGGTCATGGCCACCGGATCGAAGGTCGTCTTCACGGCGCCGACCGCATTGTACGTGTACGTCTCGACGTGCTCGACGACGCCGCCGACCGAGCGCGTGACCCCGGTCAGGCGATTGAGCGCGTCGTACGTGAAGATGCGCTCGGCGAAGAGGTCCATGAAGCTCTCACCGTGGGACCCTGCTGTCGTACTCGCGCAAGAATGCGGCCGCCGCGTGCTCGTCGGGATGGATGCCACCCATCACGCGGGGCTCGTCCGCACGGACGCCGGCGCGGGCTTCCGCCTTCTCACGACGAACCCGGGCGTCGATTCTGGCCAGCCCCTTCAGCCGGCCGAAGAAGTCCTCGGCCCGCAGGAAGAAGCCCTGCCGCGACCGGATCGCCCACGCGAGCCGGAGCGCGGCCGCGAGTTTCTCCGCGTGCGCAAGCGTGGGGTCGAGCGCGGCATCCCGACTGGCGCCCATGGCCGGCAGCTCGGCCGAGGCGGCGATCCTTTCGAGCAGCGTGGACTTGCCGGAGCCGTTCTCGCCCACGAAGAACGTCACCGGGACGTGCTCGTTCGCTTCTGACATGCACGCGAGCTGACGCCCTTCGGTCAGTGTGCATGGAGCCAGGCTAGGATTGCGGCCACCACCGCTACCAGCACAGCCGAGACAACGCCGACGGTGGACAGCTCCATGTGGACGCCGAAGACCTTGCGTCCGCCCGCGGCGTGCGCGGAGACGGCGAGGTAGCCGGGCTTGGGGGTTTGGTTTGACGTACGGGATGACCTCATCGTGGCTGCTCCTTCGGCGGTAACGTAGGGGGGCCACCCATGGCGAAGCGATGAACCGCGGAGTCTAGCTAGGCTTGCGGCCGTAGCAGGGTGCTGAAAATCCGCGCTTCTGGCCATTGGCGGGGGGCTCACCAAAGTTCGCGGTTGCTTCCGAGCAACCGGGCGTCGATCGCCCGGTACTCCAGTCTCACGTCGCCGCCATCAGCTTCGGCATCCTGACCAGGTTGTAGGCCGCTGCGAGCATGTAGGCGGCGATCTGATTGGGTCCGAAGCCCACATACCGCGTCTTGCGAAAGGTCCCGACGGTCTTGACCCAACCGAAGACCTCTTCCACGCGCTTCCGGATGCGCTGGCTGATGGCGTAGCCGGGATGCGCCGTCGTTCGCGCATCGATGTTGGATCGCCGCCGCGCTCCGACGTTCTGGGCAACGTGAGGGGTGACGTTGCGCTCGCGGCAGGCCTCGACGAAGTCGCTGGTGTCGTAGCCCTTGTCCCCAGCGACGGTGATGCGCCGCACGCCGGGCACGTTGTTGTCGAGCATCTCGAGCGCCGCACGGCGTTCGGCGTAGCCGTCGGCGGTG
>JBEKGQ010000369.1:0-7154 GCA_050012715.1 Polyangiaceae bacterium | reverse complement strand
CGGCTCCACGTCGACGAGCTTCGGCCGCGCGCCGAGGTGCAGGATGGCGTTCGTCGTCGCGGCGAACGTCATCGGCGTCGTGATCACCTCGTCGCCCGGAGCGAGGTCGAGCGCGCGCAAAGCGAGGAGCATGCCCATCGAGCACGAGCTCGTCCCGACGACGTGCGGAGGAGTCGCGTCGTCGCGACCGCGCACGAGGAACCGCCCGAGCTCCTGCTCGAAGGCGGCCACCTGCGGCCCGAGGGTGAGAAACAGCGTCTCGAGGACGCGTCGCCACGATCCGGCCTCGTCCTCGCCGAGCTGATGCCTGTAGAACTCGACCTTCTCCATCGCGCGCTCGCTCGTCAGGAGGCCGTCGACGTCAGGAGCGCGCCGTCGATGGCGAGATCGCGGTGGGCCCGCTCGGCCTCGCGAAGGAACACGTACTGCTTCAGCGTGTACCAGCGGCGGTCGTCGGGATCGACCGCGCCCTCCTTCAGCGCCGCGAGCACCTCGCGGATGCCGTCGTCGACGCCCTTCTCCGCCTTGAAGGAGAGGACGCGCTGGATCTTGTCGAACGACACGTTGTAGTCGCGGAGATCCGGATCCGTCGGCGCGTGCACGACCTCGGTGCCCGGCACGGCGTCGCGCACGCGGAAGGCCAGGTTGAGGATCTGCACGTTGCTCGGGTCCGAGCCGACGTTGAACACCTGGCCCGCGACCTTGCCCGGGTCGCTCGTCAGCCCGAGCTCGAACGCGCGAGCCGCGTCGCGCACGTGCACGAAGGGGCGCCACTGGCGGCCGCCGCCGTCGACGGTGATGCGCCGGCCGACGTAGGCGTTCTTCGTCATCACGTTGATCGCGAGGTCGAACCGCATGCGCGGGCTCAGGCCGAACACGGTGGCCAGGCGCAGCACGCACACCTCCATGCCCTTCGACCCGAGGAGGGTGTCCTCCACGTCGGCCTTCGCGCGCGCGTAGAGCGAGACGGGGTGACGCGCGCTCGTCTCGGTCAGACCGAGGCCCTCGCCGTGCCCGTACACCGAGCAGGACGACGAGTACACGTAGCGCCGCACGCCGTGCTCGATCGCCGCCGACGCGAGCCGCCGCGCCCCGTCGACGTTCACGCTGCGCGTCAGCTCCGGCTCGAGCTCGCACGAGGGATCGTTCGAGATGCCCGACAGGTCGACCACCGCCTCGGCGCCCGCCAGGAGGGTCCGGTCGAAGGCCCGCACGTCCCCCCGGACGACGCGAAGCTTCTCGCCGAAGCGCGCCTGCGCCCGGCCCAGCGTGTCGCCGAAGTAGAGGCGATCGAGCACCGTGACGCGGTGGCCCTGCTCGAGGAGCAGCGGCACGAAGACGGAGCCGATGTAGCCGGCCCCGCCGGCGACGAAGACGTGCATGATGGTGCGCGCGCGATACCACGAAACGCCGCCCCGGGCGATCGCCCATGGCCCCATGAGGAAACGCCCCCCGCCGGCGGGAGGCCGTGGGGGGCGTAAGGGGGAGCGCGAGCCAGGAACTCTCTCGCTCTTCCGGCATCGTAGCGCGTCACGGGCCGGAGCGACAAGTCGGCGGGATCAGTATCCGGGGTGCTCGGGGGGTGACGCGACGGTCCAGGGGTCGCGATCCTCGAGGGTGTACGGGTTCTGCTGCGCGAGGACGGGCGTCCGGGCCCCTCCCTGAAATCGTGCGGACACCTCGCGGCGGTCGTCGAAGAGCTCGAGCGTGCCGCCGCGGGAATCCTGCGCTATCCGGGCGAGCGGCTTGCCGTCCATGCTCCGGAAGACAAGGCCCCCGGGGGGAACGTAAAGCGTCGAAATTCCGGCGGATTGCGCATTCGCGTCGCGCCCGAAGTGCTCGAAGGCGACCCCTCCGACGAAGGCAAGACCGACGGTCAGCGACCAGAGCAGGGCACGAGGCGGCGAACGCATCGAACGGAACATGTCGGTTCTCCCCGGGGCAGCGAGCGCAGAGCCAACGCTCACTATCGCTCTCGGTCCAGGCGCTGCCAAGGCGCCAGGCGGGTGACATTGCACCCTCGCCGCGTCCCGCCAGCGGGCTCCTCGAACGGGCTACCCTTCCACGCGTGCCACGCGTCAATCCACGAGCAGCCCAGGAACGCGTGGCCCGCCCACCGCGCCTCGGCGGGGCGTCGACGCTCCTCGCATCCCACCTCGGGGTGCTCGTCCGTGCCGCCGTCTCCGTCGACCAGTGCCGGCACTGGACCGAGGGCGTCCTCGGCGCACGCGACGAGTGGACCCACGACTTCGGCGGCGAGCAGTTCTCCCTCGGGCGCGCGTTCTACACCCACCTCGAGACCGACCGCACCGGCGAGTACTTCGAGGACGCGGCGCGCTCCGACGCGCGCGTCGAGCGGCATGCGCCCGGGCTGCAAGCGGCGATGCGCGAGCTCCTCGTCGCGGCGGTCGGTGGACGCGTGGCGCCCCGGCCGGGATGGTGCGGCGCCGGCGTGCACGTGTTTCCCGCCGGCGGAGAGCTGGCGAAGCGCGGGGGCGTCGTGCACTTCGACACGGAGGGCCTCGCCGCCGCGCACGTCGCGAGGCGGACGCCATCACTGTCGCTCGTGCTGATGCTGCAGCCGCCCGCGGGCGGAGGCGGCCTGCGCCTGTGGCCCTCGCGCTACGCCGGGCGCGACGAGGTGGACGCGGCGACGATGCGCGCCGGCGGTGATGTCACCGTCGAATACGAGGCGGGCGACGTGGTCCTCTTCGACAGCTACCGGTGCCACCAGATCCAGCCATTCCGTGGAACGAAGGACCGCATCTCGTCGACCCTGCACGCGGCCGAGATCGATCGCGGCCTCTGGGAGAGCTGGTTCTGACTCCCGGCTATGCTCCCCTCGTGCGCGTCCGGATTGTCGCTCCCTTCGTCGCCGCGGCGGCCATCCTCGCCGTGACCCTCGCGCGCGACACCCGCGCCTGAGGCGTCTCGCCCCCCGTCGGTCCGACGGGCCTGCGTTACTGCTCCGGCGACGACGAGCCCCACGACTGGAGCGTCGACGTGTCGTACGGCGCCTCGTGGACGCGGCTGAAGCTCACCGCGGACGGCGACACGAACGAGGCGGTCTTCAGCAAGCAGGCGGTCACGGCCTCGGTCGAGCGCCGCGTCGGCGACCGATGGACGCTCGGCGGGATGCTCGGCTCGACGACGACCGGCACGCTCGACGCCTACGGTCAGTCGTTCGCGCTGTCGCCGGGTCCGCTCGCGGCCTTCGTCGCGTCCTTCCGCGTGCTCGACGAAGGCGCGGTCCGGCCGTTCGTGCTCCTCAGCGGCTCGCTGGGAGCTTCGCTCTCGTGGACGTCGGCGGCCAATCAGCCCAGCAACGCCATGACGAGCATCGACGCGCGCCTCGGCGTCGCGGCGGGCAAGACCATCGCCCACGTCCTCACGCCGTACCTCGTCGCGCGGGTCTTCGGTGGCCCGATCCTGTGGAAGGACGTGGGCGCGTCGGTCGTCGGGACGGACGTGTACCACTACCAGCTCGGCGCCGGCGCCGTGCTCCGGCTCGGCCGGTTCGATCTCCTCGTCGAAGGGATCCCGCTCGGCGAGCAGGCCCTCGTCGGCGGCGCCGGAATGGCCTTCTGAAGCATCACTTGCGGAGGAAACGCTGGACGATGGCGCGCATGTTGCGCGTGTCGAACGGCTTCTCGACGACCTCGTTGGGCACGCGATCCAGGAACGCCTTCGACGCCGGCGTGAACGCGCCGCCGGTCATGAAGACCACGCGCTCGAGGACGTCCGGATACGCGCGCTCGAGCTCGGCGTGGACTTCCATCCCGGTCATCTCCGGCATCATCAGGTCGCAGAGGACGACGTCGTAGCGCGCGCCGCGCGCGAGCAGGTCGAGCGCCAGAGGCCCGCTCGTCACGACGGTCACCTCGTGGTCCTTCAGGATCCGCGTGACCGCCGCGCCGACGGTGGGGTCGTCCTCGATGACCAGGATGCGTCCTCTCGCGCCGTGCGCGACGGTGCTCGGCGAGGCAGCGGCGGTGTCCGGCGCGACGGGCGCGGCCGGAAGGACGACGTGGAAGGAGGTGCCCTTTCCCGGCGCGCTCGACGCGCTGATCTCGCCCCCGAGCTTCGTGACGATGCCGTGGCAGATCGACAGCCCGAGCCCCGTCCCTTGCCCCACCGGTTTGGTCGTGAAGAACGGGTCGAAGATGCGGTTCAGCGTCTCGGGCGTCATCCCGGAGCCGGTGTCCTCGACGCTCACGACCGCGCGTCCCCGGTCATCCGTCGCCGAGCGCACGCGAATCTCGTTCCGGTCGGCGTGACCTTCGTCGAACGCCTGCGCGGCGTTGACGAGCAGGATGACGAACACCTGGCAGAGCCGGGCCTCGTCCGCCAGGACGAGTGGTGCGTCGCGCAGCTCCTTCACGAGCCGCGCCCGGTGGCGGATCTCGTTGAAGGACAGGCTGATCGCCTTCTCGATCGCCTGCCGGACGTCGAGGACGATCGGCGTCTCCTCGTCGGCGCGCGAGAAGGCCTTCAGATCGCGCACGATCTTCCGCACCCGATCCGCGCCCTGGCGGGCCTCGGCCACCATCGCCCCGAGCTCGCGGACGATCCCCGGCGGCAGGGACCCCGCCGCCTCGGCCAGCTGCTCGCTCATCATCTCGAGGTTCGCGAGCACGTAGGCGAGCGGGTTGTTGATCTCGTGAGCGACCCCCGCCGCGAGCGTCCCCACCGACGCCATGCGATCGCTCACGACCAACCGCGACTGGATGGCCCGGCGCTCGGTCACGTCCTCCTGGACACAGACGTAGAAGCGCTCGTCGCCCACCGTCAGCGCGGTGACCGAGTTCTCGGTGGTGAAGGTCGAGCCGTCCTTGCGCCGGTTCGGACACTCGCCCTCCCACCACCCCTTCTCCTGGACCGCCGCCGCGATGCGCTGCGCCGCGCGAGCACCCTCCTCGACCGAGCGAGCGTCGAGCACGCTGGAGTGCTTGCCGAGGAGCTCGGCCCGCTCGTAGCCGAAGGTCCCCTCGAGGGCGGGGTTCGCGTAGCGGATGATGCCGCGACCATCGGTCACGATGACGCACTCCTTGATGCTCTCGAGCACGCGCGCCTGCATCAGCAGGGCCTCCTCGGTGGCCCCGCGCTGGGAAATCTCGCGGACGAACCGCTCCTCGGCGCGCACCCGCTCGGTGACGTCGCGGAAGCTCAGCACCCGGCCCACCGTCTCGCCGTCGACGACGTGCGGGCGCCCGTGGCGCTCGAACACGCGGCCGTCGCGGAAGCGGAGCACGTCGAAGCTCTCGACCTCGGGGTTCGTGTAGAGCGCACGCGCGCGGGCCTGGAAGCCATCCGGATCGAGGAGCTGGCGGCTGACGAAGGCGATGAGCTCTTCGTTGTGCGACACGGTCGAGACCTCGTCCGGGATGCGCCAGAGCTCCTGGAACCTCCGGTTGAAGTGGAGGACGCGGCCTCGCCGATCGAGGAGGAGCAAACCGTCGGTCGTCGCGTCCAGCGTGACCTGGAGGAGCGACCGCGAGAGAGCGAGCTCCCGCTCGGCGGCGTCGTCCTGATCAGGTGCGATCATCGTGGCGGTCCCTGCGTCTCGAGCCTAGCGCGGATCGTGCGCCCGAGCGGCACCGTGACGCGGAGGAACTGCACTAGCGCCGCGACCGCCACCGCTCCCCCCGAGGGCGTCGAGCGTGATCGATGTCGTCGCGAAGTCGAGCGTCAGACCCACTCGACGGAGCGCCGGGGGCAGCCGACGAGGTCGACTCGGGCTCGGGCACGCGCGTGACGACGAGCCCCGCGTACGCGGCGCAGACGGACGTCGCTGCCGCCCGCGAGCATCAGGAGCAGCGTCACCATCGCCGGGCCCGCCGCGCCCGACTCGACGGGCGCGCGCGTGATCCGCCACACGCCCACGAGCAGGCCTGAAGCACATGCCGCGCGCCGAGCGCCTGCCGCCGGATCGCCGCGACGGCGGCGAGCGCCACGACCGAGCCCACGGCGAGCGCGACGTAGCCGTACCCGATGAGGTCCAGCTGCCGCTCGAGAAGCCGCCGTCCGTGCTCCGCGCGGCGGTGAGGAGGAGCCGGCTCCAAGCGCCGAGCGCGAGCTCCAGGACGCCACAGTCGACCCTCGCGGAGGCCCTCCTGAGTGTGTGGGGCAGCGGCCCGAGCGACGTGTGGGCGGTCGACTGGGCGGCGGGCATCCAGCGCTGGAACGGGAGCGCGTGGTCGCAGTACGGGCTCGTCGACGCCGGAATGTACCCCCCGCTCTCGAGCGTCTGGGGCAGCGGCCCCGGCGACGTATGGGCCGTCGGCGAGGTGCCGACCTTCATCCACATCCCGTGACGCGGCTCAGGGCGTGCCGTAAGGCGCTACCGCGGGCTGCCGCATCGCTTCGACGTACGAGCGATAAGCGTAGTACGCGGTGATCCCGCCGAAGACGTTGATGACGACCTTCATGCCCTGGAGGCCGGCGACGAGGGCGCTGCCGGTGGCGAAGCTGCCGAGGGCCTGGATGAGCGCCGCGACCGCGCCGATGCCGTGCAGCCAGAGGATGCGCCGCGCCGCGTTCGGGTCGCCCTTGAAGATCTGGAACCCCCGCATCGCGTAGAGCCCGATGAGCACGACGGGCAGGATGATCTGCGCCACCGATCCCGATCCGAGCATCGCGCCGAGGCCGAGGAGCCCGGTCATCACCGCCCAGTAGGCGCTCGCGAGCCACGCGCCGGCGGCCGCGAGGACGAAGGGCGTGCGGTTCGCCACCGGCACGCCGTAGGGCGACGCCTGGTACGGCGCCGGCGGCGGATAGGGATTCGGGCCCTGGTTCATGGCGCGAGGATACGCCCTCAGAACGACTTGAGGTCCGGCATGAGCCGCTTCGAGACGACGATGCGCTGGATCTGACCGGTGCCCTCGAAGATGTCGTACACCTTGATGTCGCGGAACCACTTCTCGAGGAGCTGGTGGTCGGTCGCGATGGAGCCCTCGGCGCCGCAGATCTCGATGGCGTCGATGCAGGCGCGGATCGCGGCCTGGCCGGCCATCGCCTTGCAGCTGCTCGCCTCCTTCGCGTTCGATTCGCCCTGGTCCGCGAGCCACGCCGCGTGCCACGTGGCCATCCGCGCGGCGGCGAGGCCGCGGCCCACGCGCGCGAGGCGCTCGGCGATGGCCGCGTAGCGCGGGATA
>JBEKGQ010000368.1:0-7162 GCA_050012715.1 Polyangiaceae bacterium | reverse complement strand
CAGCCTGGACCCAGATCCGCCGCGGCCAGGTGGAGATCTACGGCGAGCAGCGCGCGGTGGCGACGGGCCTCGACTACACGCGCTACGAGAAGGTCGTCGAGGCCTGCGGCGGTCGCGGCTTCTGGGTCGAGCGCGTCGAGGAGCTCGGCCGCGCCCTCGACGAGGCCTTCGCCTGCGGCGTCCCGGCGTGCGTGAACGTCAAGATCGCCAAGAGCGAATTCCGCAAGGGCGCCATCAGCGTCTGAAGCGAGAGGGATAGGCCGCAGAGGCGCTGAGACGCAGAGCAGAGAGTCTTTGGTTTCTCACCCCTCCCCTCTCTGCGGCTCTGCGGCCAATCTCCTCTCCCCTCTCTCGCCCCGCACCGGTCCTCCGTGCATCCGCGCCTCTGCGGCCAGTCCTCTCGTCGCGTTGTCGGTTTGGCGACACTTCCGCGGGCAAGAGGCGTGCTTACCGTGGGACAGAAGAGGAGCCCCAAGCACCCATGTCCGCCCAACCGACCGCCAACTATGCAACGCCGTTTCCCGTGCTGCCCCTGCGCGGCGCGGTTCTCTTTCCCGGCGCGACGGTCCCGTTCGAGATCGGTCGCCCGAAGACGATCGCCCTCGCCGAGCAGCTCATCGCCAAGCACCTTCCCTTCCTCGTCGTGTTCCCGCAGCGCGTCGCCAGCGTCGACGACCCGGGGGCCGACGACCTTCACGAGTACGGCACCCTCGCGCGCGTCATCGGCGTCGAGAAGCAGCGCAAGGGCACGTATGCCGTGGTCCTCGAGGGCGTGGCGCGCGTTCGCCGCGTCGCGATCGAGACGACCACGCCGTACCTCGAGGCCCGCGTCGAGCCGGTGGAGACGACCGCCTTCGTGGCCGACGACGAGCTCGCCGCGCTCGGGATGAGCCTGCGCGACTCCGCCCGCGCCCTCATCGAGCTCCTGCCGGGCATCCCGAAGGAGCTCGTCGCCCGCGTCGACGCCATCGAGTCGCCGGTCGAGCTGGCGGACTTCATCGCCACGTACCTCGACGCCAGCGTCGAGGAGAAGATCGTCCTCCTCGAGAGCCCCGATCCGAAGGCGCGCATCCGCGAGCTTCTCAAGCTCGTCGCCCGCCGCGGCGAGGTCCTCAAGATGAGGGACAAGATCAACTCGCAGGTGAAGGACGACCTCGGGAAGACCCAGCGCGAGTACGTGCTCCGCCAGCAGATGAAGGCCATCAAGGAGGAGCTCGGCGGCGAGGACGACGACGAGACGAACGATCTCGACGAGATCGAGGACCGCATCAACAAGGCGAAGCTCTCGCCCGAGGCGGCCGAGGTCGCGAAGAAGCAGCTCAAGCGCCTCCGGGGGATGACCCCGCAGTCGGCGGAGTTCGCGATGGTGCGGACGTACCTCGACTGGATCCTCGAGCTGCCGTGGGTCGCCACCGCGACCGAGGAGCCGGACATCGCCGCCGTGCGCGCGGTGCTCGACGCCGACCACCACGGCCTGCAGAAGGTCAAGAAGCGCATCCTCGAGTACCTCGCCATCCGCAAGCTGAAGAGCGCGAAGCCCGTCGAGGGCGAGGCGGGGCCGGCGAAGACGAAGGGGCCGATTCTCTGCCTCATCGGGCCGCCCGGCGTCGGCAAGACGTCGCTCGGCAAATCGATCGCCCGCGCCATGGGGCGCCAGTTCGTGCGCATCTCGCTCGGCGGGGTGCACGACGAGGCGCAGATCCGCGGCCACCGCCGCACGTACATCGGCGCGCTGCCCGGCCAGATCATCCAGGGGATGAAGAAGGCCGGCACGGCGAGCCCGGTGTTCATGCTCGACGAGGTCGACAAGCTCGGCAGCGACTTCCGGGGCGACCCGTCGTCGGCGCTGCTCGAGGTGCTCGACCCGGAGCAGAACGGCACCTTCGCGGACCATTACCTCGAGATCCCGTACGATCTCTCGAACGTGGTCTTCGTGGCGACGGCGAACGTCGGCGACACGATCCCCGGGCCGCTGCGGGACCGCATGGAGATCATCGAGATCCCCGGCTACACGCGCCGCGAGAAGCTCTCCATCGCCAAGCGGCACCTGCTCCCGAAGCAGCTCGCCGAGCACGGCACGACCGCGGACCAGATCGAGATCACCGACGAGGCGCTCGAGATCGTCATCGACCAGTACACCCGCGAGGCGGGCGTCCGTTCGCTCGAGCGGCAGATCGCCGCCATCGTGCGCGGCGTCGTGGTGAAGGTGGCGGAGGGAACCGCGACCGAGAAGACCGTGGTCCGCACGGAGGACGACGTCCGCGCCTACCTCGGGCAGACGAAGTACTCGAGCGAGGTGGCCGAGCGCACGGAGGATCCGGGCGTCGCGACCGGCCTCGCGTGGACCCCGGTGGGAGGGTCGATCCTCTTCATCGAGGCGACGAGGATGCCGGGCAAGGGCAAGCTCACGCTGACCGGGCAGCTCGGCGACGTGATGAAGGAGAGCGCGACCGCCGCGCTCAGCTACGTGCGGGCCAACGCGGATCGATTCGGGATCGCGAGGAACTTCCTCGACGAGAGCGACATCCACATCCACGTCCCCGCCGGCGCGATGCCCAAGGACGGCCCCAGCGCGGGCGTCACGATGCTCACCGCGCTGGTGTCGCTCCTCACCGGCATCCGCGTGCGGCACGACGTGGCGATGACCGGGGAGATCACCCTCCGCGGGCGAGTGCTGCCCATCGGTGGGCTCAAGGAGAAGGTGCTCGCGGCGCATCGCGCGGGCATCAAGCGGATCGTCGCGCCGGAGCGGAACCGCGCCGACCTCGACGAGGTGCCGGAGGAGGTGAAGCGAGAGATCGACTTCGTCTTCGTCGGCAGGATGGAGCAGGTCATCGAGGCCGCGCTCGAGGAGAAGCCGGCGGCGCGGACGACGACGGCGACGCCGGCGGTGCCGGTGGCGATCGCGTGAGTCGAAACTGAGTAGAGAGTTGGGACGAGAGAGCCCCTGGCTTCGTGAGGAGCCGGGGGCTCTCGGTATTTGCGGCCCGTTCACACTTGCCGCGTCGGGACCCACGCGGTCGTGCGGCCGCCGACGATCTGGCGCACGATGGGCTGGCCGCCGATGCGAGCGGCGCCGCGGTCACCACCCCAGCGGTGCTCGAAGAGCCACGTCTTCGGGAACCGCCGGTGGTCGGCGCCGACCTTCACCGCATGGGTGAGCACGCGGTGGATGGCTCGCCGCAGCGCGCCGACCTCCCCCTTCGCGAGGGACGACGCGGGCCGCGCCGGCGCGATGCGCGCCTGGTAGAGCACCTCGTCCGCGATCCAGTTGCCGATGCCGGCGAGCGCGCCCTGATCGAGGAGCACCGCCTTGATGGCCGTCCGCCGCCGCGCGAAGAGCGTGGCCAGCACGTCCACCGGCGGCAGGTCGTCGTGGGCGTCCGGTCCGAGGCGCGCGACGCGGCGCTCGCGGTCGGGCGTGACCCCGAGCCAGATGCGGCCGAGGCGGCGCGGATCGGTGAAGGCGACGGCGCGGCCGCCCGTGGTCTCGAGGCGCAGGCGCAGGAAGCGTGGCCGTCCGGCGGCGTCGTCGAACGGGGCCTCGCCATGGCCGTGGAGGCGCGTGCCCTCGCGGCCGACCTCGCGGACCCAGCCGCTCATCCCGAGGTGCCCGTAGACGGTGGGCCCGGGGCCGCCGAGCGCGACCCAGAAGTACTTGCCGCGGCGGCCGACCGCCTCGACGACGCGCCCCACGAGCGCCTGCTCGATCGCTCGCGGCGAGTGCCCCGAGAAGACGATCGGGTCCCGCACGATCTCGACGCGCGCGATGCGCTCGCCGACGAGCACCCGCCGCATGACGCGGCACACCGTCTCGACCTCCGGCAGCTCGGGCACGCCCGGTCGACGTAGTGCGCCGGGCGCCCGTACGTCAACCTCGTGTATCTTCGCGCCTCCGACTAGAGGAGGATCCCATGGCCAATCCGTTTGCACACATGGAGCTGACGACCCCCGACCCGGCGGCCGCGCGCAAGTTCTACAAGAAGCTCTTCGACTGGAAGCTCAACGTGCTGGGCGCCGAGATGGGCCACTACACGCTCATCGACACCGGCGACGAGGTCGCCGGCGGCGGCATGACCGCGCCGATGATGCCGGGCGCCCCGACGGCGTGGATGCCGTACGTGCTCGTCGACAGCGTGAAGAAGACCGCCGCGAAGGCCGAGAAGAACGGCGCGAAGATCCTCGTGGCGTACCAGCCGATCCCGGGCAACGGCGCCATCGGGGTGTTCCTCGATCCGGCGGGGGCGGCCTTCGGGATCTGGGAGAAGGAGCCGAAGAAGGCGAAGGCGAAGAAGGGGAAGAAGGCGAAGAAGAAGTAGCGCGCGAGGGGGAGTCGCGGCGAGGCGGGAGGGTGACGGCCCACGTGAACGGGCACGGTGACGAGCACGATTGGGTCGTGCACGAGCCCGAGCCCGTTCATGTGGACGGGCAGGAGTCACGGCCAACGTCACCGTGCCTCACGCCAGCCAGACCACCGTCACTCCATCCCCCCCCTGATCCCTCTCCGCCGCGCGGTACCGTGCGACGTACCTCGTCCTCCCCAGCTCCTCCCTCACGGCTTCCCTCAGCGCCCCGGTCCCGTGCCCGTGGAGCAGGAACACCGCCTTCTGCCCCTCCCCGAGCGCGCGATCGAGGAACGACGTCGCCATCGCGACCGCGTCGTCCACTCGCAGCCCGCGGAGGTCACACGTGTTGTCCCGCGTCTGGATGAGCGCCTCTTCCGGCGGCGCCGGGTCGGCGCGACCGCTGAGCGCGCGCAGCACGGGCCGGGGCGCGGGCTCCGGCGGCGCGACCGCGCGAAGCTCGCGGACGGGCACGGTGAGCTTCAAGGCTCCCGCCGCGACGCGCACCTGCTCGCCGCCCAGCACCTCGACCACGTCGGCCTCCGCGCGCAGGCGCTGCACCCACACCTTCGCGCCCCGGCGCAGCTCGCCCGCGCGCACCGGCGCTCGCTCCGCTTCCCCCGCGTGCCCGCCGGCGTTGCCCACGAGCGGCTCGAGCGCGCCCCCGATGGCCACCTCGCCCGCGACGCGATCCACCGCGCGCTCCGCCTCGCGCAGCGCCTCGGGCTCCACCTTCTTCGCCCGCAACCTCGCCTGCGCGCCGCGCAGGTCCTCCCGCGCGCGGCGAAGGCGCTCCATCAGCTCGCGCGCCTCTTCGCCCAGCGCGCGCTTCTCGCGGTTCTTCGCCAGCTCGAGCTCGCCCTCGAGCCGCGTCCGCAGGATGCGCGCCTCTTGCTCCCGCTCCTCGGCCGCGGCGCGCGCGAGCTCCAGCGCGGCCCGCTCGTCGTGGAGCTTCTTCACCACGACCTCGAAGTTCTGGTCCTCCCGGGTGAGGAACCGCTCGGCGCGCTCGATCACCGTGGACGGCATGCCGAAGCGCCGCGCCACCGCCAGCGCGCTCGAGCTGCCGGGCACGCCCATCGCGAGCTGGAAGGTCGGCGTCATCGTGGCGATGTCGAAGCCGACGCTCGCGTTGACGAAGCGCGCATCCGCCAGCGCGAGCGCCTTGAGCCCCTCGTAGTGCGTCGTCGCCGCCACCGCTCCGCCGCGCGCGCACAGGCTGTCGAGGACGCCCGCCGCGAGCGCCTCGCCCTCGCGCGGATCGGTGCCGCCCGCCAGCTCGTCGAGCAGGACGAGCGCGCCCCGCGTCGTCTCGAGGAGGATCTCCGCCAGGTTCGAGACGTGGGCGCTGAAGGTCGAGAGGTTCTTCTGGAGGCTCTGGTCGTCGCCGACGTCCGTGAGCACGACGTCGAAGAGCCCGATGGTGCTCCCCTCCGCGCACGGCACCGGGATCCCGGCGCGCACCATGAGCGCGGCGAGGCCCATCGTCTTCAGCGCGACCGTCTTGCCGCCCGCGTTCGGGCCGCTGACGACGATGGCGCGCTCGGCCTGGAGCACCAGGTCGCTCGGCACGACGTGGGGAAGGTCGAGCGCGAGCAGCAGGTGCCGCGCGCGCTTCAGGTCCAGGCGCGGCTCGTCGACGATCGACGGGAAGACCATCGCCTGCTCGCGCGCGAGCTTCGCCGTCGCCGCGCGCACGTCGGCCACCGCGAGGGCCCGCGCCGCCGCGTCGACGCTCGGCAGCGCGTCGGCCAGGAGCGCCGAGAGGCGCGCGTACACCGCCTCCTCCTCGCGCTTCACGTCCGCCTCGAGCACTTTCAGCCGGTTGCCCATCGGGACGACCGCGCGCGGCTCGACGAAGAGCGTCGACCCGCTCGCGCTCGTCGCGTGCACGATCCCCGGGAAGCGCTCGTGCGAGTCGCTCCGCACCGGCAGCACCCAGCGGCCCTCGCGCTCGGTCACGAAGCGGTCCTGGAGGACGCCCTCGTAGCGGGCCATCATGTCCTCCATGCGCGAGAGCATCCGCTGGCGGGCCGCATGCCACTCGCCGCGCAGCTCCTTGAGGCGCGGGCTCGCGCGGTCGGCGAGCGTCCCGTCGGCGTCGAAGCACCCGGTGATCTCGTCGGCCAGCTCGTCGAGCGTCGGGTCCGTCGAGCACGCGTCGTGGAGCGCCGGCAGCTCGCCCCGACGCGACGCGAGGAAGCGCCGCAGCGCCCGCGCCGACCCGAGCAGGCGCCCCAGCGCGCGCAGCTCCGCCGGGGCGAGCACGCCGCCGACGCGGGCCCGCTCGATCGCCTCGCGCACGTCGTCCACCTCGCCCTGGGGGAGCGGCCGGCCGAGCTCCAGGAGCCGCGTCGCCTCGGCGGCCTGGGCGAGGAGCGCCCTCGCCTCGTCGCGCGTCTCGGCGAAGGGCAGCCCGAGGGCGAGCTCCTTGCCCAGCGGGCCGGCGCACCGGTCCGCGATGGCCGCGAGCACCCGGTCCCACTCGAGGTCGGCACGGGTCTTGGGAGGACAGGGGTCGAGGCGGAGCGGTTCCACGGCGGGGGGCGGGTAGGATAGTCCGCGAAGCAAAAACCTTTCAGGGGGATCGGTGTTTAACCCGATGTCGATGGACTCGGACGAGGTCCTCTACGCCCGCGTGAAGCGCGGCGACATGCCCGCGTTCGACGCCCTCTATGCGCGTTACGCCACGCGCCTCTTCGGCTTTCTGCGGCCGCAGCTCCCCAGCCGGGCCGACGCGGAGGACGTGTTCCACGAGTCTTTGCTCGCCACACTGGAAAGCCAGGAGGTCACCTTCGAGCGCGGCAGCTTCCGCACCT
>JBEKGQ010000367.1:0-7165 GCA_050012715.1 Polyangiaceae bacterium | reverse complement strand
AGCCCGTTCGGGTCGTACGACGTGACGACGGAGTCGAGCCCCGGCGCGCTGCGGGTGAAGACGACGGTGACCCTGACGAAGACGCGGATCGACGCGGCGGAGTACCCGGCCTTCCGGGCGTGGTGCGAGGAGGTCGACCGGGCCCTCGGGCAGCGCGCGACGGTGACGGTCAAATGAGGACGCTCGTCGGCGTGGCGGGGCTGGCGGCGATCGTGGCCGCGATGGGCGCGTGCGCGGGGACGACGCCGCGCGGCGTGGTGGCGCCGTCCTTGGCGGACCTTCGGTCGAGCGCGCGCGGGTCGGGCGACGGCGAGGAGGTGGGCCGCTGGGCCCTCGCCGAGATGCTCGCGCCGGGCGGCACGGCCGAGGAGGCGACGAAGGCGCAGCAGAGGCTCGAGGCGGTGCCCCACACCGGCATGTGGGCCGGGCTGGCGCGGGCGACGGCGGCGGAGGTGCACGGCGATCCGGTGGGGGCGGCGGAGAGCTACCTCGCGTCGCTGCGGGCGACGGTGTCGAGCGCCGACGAGCGCGCCCCGCTCGTGGGCTGGTACGACGTGCGGCACCTGCTCGCGCTGCGGGCGTCGGTGACGGAGCTGTACTCGCAGCACCGCGACGCGTTCGAGGCCGTCCTGACGCACCCGGGCCACGCCGGCTGGCGCGCGGTGGCGGAGCTCGAGGACTGGCGCGCGGTCGAGGTGTACGACCGCGCGGAGAGAACGGGCGACGCCTACGACGCCGAGGTCGTGAAGCGCATGGGCTGCGCGAAGGGGGTGCGCCTCGCGGGCCCCTTCGGGCACGGCGGGGCGCCCGACCGGCGCCGCTCGTACCCCGCGGAGGAGCGCGCGCCGTGGCCGGTGGCGTGGGCGGCCGACCCGATGCGCGGGAGCGTGCCCCACGTGCTGACGACGACGCAGGCGCGGTGCCTCGCGGTGGCGGACGAGCAGGTGGCGGACGGCGTGTTCTACGCGGAGGCCTTCTTCCGGACCCACGGCGAGGTGGACCTCGTCGTCGCGGTGCAGGGCGCGGTCGACGTGTGGGTCGACGACGCGAAGGTCCTGGCGCGCGGCCCGGACGACTGGGGGTCGTGGCAGCGCTTCGGGGCGCAGATCACCGTCGGCAACGGCCGGCATCGCGTGCTCGCGCGGGTGCTGACGCCGGCCGCGAGCGTGCGCCTGCTCAATCCGGACGGAACCGCCGCCGGCGTGGAGTCGGACGGCGATCCGCGGGCCGCGTACTGCATCGAGCCGCCGCAGGTGCTGGCGGACCCGAACCCCATCGACGGCATCGTGCGCGCCGCCGCGAAGGGGAACGCCTCGCTCGCCGGGTCGCCGGTGGACGCGACGCTGGCGGCCTACGCGGCGCACGCCGAGCAGCTCGACGACGTCGCCGCGGCGCTCATCGCGCCGCTCGTCGAGCCGACCGACGCGGCGGCGGTGGCGCTGCAGATGGCGTCGACCTTCGTGGCGGAGGATCCGGCGTACCCGCAGGACGCGCGCGAGCCCCGCGCGAGGGCCCTCCGCGCGAGGGCGGTCGAGCGCGACCCGCGGCTGTGGCGCGCGCGCCTGATGTCGACGCTCGACGACGCCGAGCAGCACGGCCTCGCCGAGGCGGTGGAGCCCTTGCGCAAGCTGGCGGACGACGTGCCGTCGGAGCCGGAGGTGCTCGAGCAGCTGGCGCACGTCTATGGCAAGCTCGGGTGGCGCGGCGACCAGGAGCACGCGCTCGAGAGCCTGGCGAAGCGTTTCCCGGACGACGTGAGCGCCCTCCACGGGTACCTCGAGGCCCTCGACGAGGACGGGCCGGCCGCCGAGGCGGACAAGGTGGCCGCGCGCATCAAGAAGCTCGACCCGGACGCGGAGGTGGACTTCGAGCGCGCGCTGGCGCGGCGCGACTACAAGGCGGCGATCGCGGAGCTCGACCGGCTGAAGAAGCGGCGCCCGGACCGGACCGAGATCGCGTCGCGGATCGCCGACGTGCTCTCGCGGTCGGGCGACCCGAGCGCGGCGGCGAAGGAGCTCGAGAAGGCGCTGAAGAAGCACCCGCTCGACGCGGCGGCCCGCTTCCGCCTGGCCGACGGCGCCTATGCCCACGGCGACACGGGCGCGCTCCGGCGGGCCCTCGCGGCGGCGCTCCAGGCGGGCGCGGCGACCGACGACCTGCGCGCCGCCATCGACCTGCTCGAGGGCGCCACCGACCTCGAGCCGTACCGCAAGGACGGCAAGGCCGTCGTCCGCGAGTACCAGGCCTGGGAGAAGGCCGGGCACCACATGGACGGCACGGCGGCGCGCGTCCTCGACTACGCGGCGACGTGGGCCCACGACGACGGCTCGAGCGAGATGCTCGAGCACGAGATCCAGAAGATCCAGTCGCAGGAGGCGATCAACTCGGAGTCCGAGATGCAGCCGCCGACAGGGCTCGTGCTGCACCTCCGCGTCATCAAGCCGGACGGGCGCGTCCTCGAGCCGGAGCCGGTGGCGGGCAAGCCGACGCTGACCTTGCCGCACCTCGAGGTGGGCGACTTCGTCGAGATGGAGCACATCACGCCCGAGGCGGGCGACGGCGCGAAGGGCCGGCAGTACCACAGTCCGCTCTGGTTCTTCCGCGAGGCCGACAAGGGCTACTGGCGGAGCGAGTTCGTGATGATCACGCCCGCGGCGCGGGACCTCGAGATCGAGACGCGCGGCGCGGTCCCGCCGCCGGTGGTGAAGAACGCGGGGACGTTCGTCGAGCGGCGCTGGCGCGTCGACCTCAGCCCGCCGGCGGAGCCGGAGCCGGAGAGCCCGCCGATCACGGAGTTTCTGCCGAGCGTGCGCGTCGGCTGGGGGATCTCGCTCGACGCGACGCTCGCGCACCTGGTCGACCTGGCGGGGGACGAGACGCCGCTCGACCCGCGCCTGCGCGCGAAGGCCCTCGAGGCGGTGCGGGGGGTGCCGGAGAGCGCGGTCGACGAGCGGGCGCGCCGGGTCTACCGGTGGGTGCTCGAGCACGTGCAGGACGGCAAGGAGACCGACGGCCGGCGCGTCGTGACCGGGGCGACGGGCTCGCGGCAAGCCGCCTTCCGCTACATGCTGCGCCTGCTGGGGATCCCGAGCGAGCTCGCGCTCGTGAAGAACCGGCTGGCGACGCCGCCGCTCGGACCGATGAGCGAGGTCGAGGAGTACGACGCGCTCGTGATGCGGGTGCCGACGGACAAGGGCGTTCGCTGGATGATGGTGCGCGACAAGTTCGCGCCCTACGGGTACATCCCGGCCGAGCTGCGCGAGCAGCCGGCGATCGTCCTCGTGGCGGACATGCCGCGCGACGTGGTGCACGCGCGCGGCGCCCCGGACGACGACGTCGTCTACGAGGGGCGGGCCGACGTGCGCGAGGACGGCTCGGCGGTGATGGACCTCACGCTGACGTTCTCGGGCAACCGCGCCATCGCGTGGCGCAACGCGCTCGCGCAGATCCCGCAGGCGAAGCTCTTCGATTTCGTCGAGAAGGAGATCGTGGCCCCGTCGTTCGACGGCGGCCACGTGCGCGACCTGAAGGTGGAGGGCGCGGACGCGCTCGATCAGCCGCTCGTGATGCACGCGCGCGTCGAGGTGCCCGAGCTCGCGAAGATGGTGCACGCCGGGCTCGCGCTGAGGCCGCCGTTCGCGCCGAACCTCGCGCAGCTCGCGGCGCTCCCGACGCGGCACACGCCGCTGCTGCGCCGCACCTCGTGGAAAGCGGAGGTGCGGCTCCACGTCGTCCTGCCCGAGGCGATGAAGATGCCCCCCGAGGTGACGCACGGCACGGTGGCGGACGGGGACGCGTCGATCGTCGTGAACGACAAGGTGAACGGACATGCGATCGACTTCGACCGGACGATCGTGCTGCCCGCGGGCCGCGTGCAGCCGGGCGAGGAGTACGCGGCGTGGCAGAAGTTCGTGCGCGACGCGGACGCGCTCATCGCGCGCGACGTGCTCATCGGCAAGTAGGCGCCCTAGCGCGGCGGCGGCGACTTCGTCAGGTCGGTGAAGACGCCGCCCGTCTTGGTGTCGGCGATGCGCTGCCGGACGACGGCGTACGCCGCGTCCTGCTTCTTCATGCTGTCGATGGCCTGCTGCCGCGACTGGCCGCTGCCGGGGAAGGCGCCGGCGTTGGGGTACTTGGCCGCCCAGTCGAGGTAGACCTGCCACGCGGCGCGCGCCTCGTCCCACTTCTTCTGGCGCTCTTTGAGGTCGGCCAGGACGAAGAGGACGCGCGCCCGGAGAGCGGGCTCCTTGTCGCTCGCCGCGAGCGACGCGCGGTTCCACGCCGCCTCGGCCTCGATGAGGTTCCCCGCCGCGAGCTGCGCCTCGCCGAGGAAGTAGTGGCCGAGGGCGTTGTTGGGGTCGATCTCGATGGCCTTCTGGTAGGCGGCAATGGCGGCGACGAAGTCGCGCGCGGCGTACTTGGTGTTGCCGTCCTTGCAGGCCTCGCGGTATTTCGCGCCCCCGCCGGTCGAGTCATCGGCCACGGCGGCGGGCTTCTTCTTGCCGCCCTCGGCGAGAGCCGGCGCAGCGGCGAGGGCCAGCGCCGGGAGCAGGAGGAACGCCGGAACGAGGCGTGGGAGGCGACTCCGAGGCATCGAGCTGGAGGCTATCAGAGGGCCCCCCCCTTGCGGCAAGGCATCCCGCGGTGCCATGACGGGCTTCATGGCCCTGCCGAGGACGCTCGAGCCCGAAGTCATGGACACCGCGGAGGAGGCCCGCGACTACGACGCGATGGACCACGCGGAGGTGAACGCTCGCTTCTGCGACGACCTCCTCGCGGCGGGCGCGCGACCCGGCCGCGTGCTCGACGTCGGCACCGGCACCGCGCTCATCCCGATCGAGCTGTGCCGGCGCGACGCGCGCGTCGAGGTGGACGCCATCGATCTCGCGGGCGAGATGCTCGCGCTCGCGGAGCGCAACGTCGCCCGCGCGGGCCTCGGCGGGCGCATCCGCGTGGCGCGGATGGACGCCAAGGCGACCCCCTGGGAGGCGGCGACGTTCGACGTCGTCATGTCGAACAGCATCGTGCATCACATCCCGGAGCCTCGTCAGATGCTGGCGGAGGTGTGGCGGCTGGTACGCCCGGGTGGAGTGCTCTTCGTGCGCGACCTCGAGCGGCCCGACGACGACCGGCGCGTCGCCGAGCTGGTGGCCCGTTACGCGCCCATCCCCGAGGCACCCGCCGACGTGCGCGCGATGCACGAGCGGCAGCGCGGGCTCTTCGAGGCCTCCCTCCGCGCCTCGCTCACGGCCGACGAGGTGCGCGCCACCGTCGCCCCGCTGGGCATCCCCGCGGACTCGGTGCGTTCGACGAGTGACCGGCACTGGACGCTCACCTGCGTGAAGCCGTGACCTCGCCGGCCGCCGCGCGCCCCTTCCCGTGGCACGCGCTCGAGCGGAGGACCCGCCGCGAGGCCGATGCGTTCCGGGACGTGCGGCGCTGGGCCGCCGCCCACGCCGATCTCCCGCGCCTGGCCGCGGTCCTCGCCGAGCTGCTCGACGCGGAGGTGGAGGTGCTCGTCCAGCGCGCCCAGCCGCTCGCCGCCGCCCGGGGGATCCCCGGCGGCGCGGCGGTCGTCGTGGCCCGCGGCGACGCCCCCGAGCTCGAACGCGCGATGCTGGTCGAGGCCGACGTGGCCCTGGTCGCGGCCGCCATTGCACGCGTCGCCCGGCGCAAGCCGCCGGCGGTGCTCGACGCGAGCACGGCCGCCTCGGCGCAGGCCGCGGGGGGCCTCGCCGCCATCGTCGCGGCCGCGCTCCGCCGCGCGCACGCGAGGTCGTCGATGCGCGTCCTGTCGGCCGGTCCGGCGGAGGCGCTCGAGGCCGATCTGGCGAGGCTCGGCCAGGAGCTCCTCGCGGTGACGCTGACGGTCCTCGTCGGGCACGACGCGCACGAGGCCCGCGTCGTCGTCCCGCGAAGCGCCGTGGTGGGCGCGGCGGCGAGCCCCTGGGATGGGGCCGCGCTGGCCGGCCTCGGCGCGATGCCGGTCTCGGTGCCGCTCGTCGCGCACGCGCTGCGGGCCACGGCGACCGACGTGGCCTCCCTGGCCCCGGGCGACGCGTGCATGCTCGAGGGCTGGCCCCTCACGCGCACCGCCGCAGGCGGCCTGGCCGGGCCGGTGCAGCTCGCGGCACCGGCCGGGTGGACGGGGGTCACCGCGGAGCTGCACGAGGACGGGCGCGTCGTGCTAGGTGGCGAGGTCGTGCCGCTCTGCGCGGCGGAGGCGATGATGGGCGAAGGCGTCGAGAGGGGCGGGCTGATCGAGGCCATCGGCGAGGTGCCGGTCGTCGTGCGGGTGGAGATCGGCGAAGCGCGCATGGCCGCACGCGAGTGGGCGGCGCTGGGACGGGGCGACGTCGTGACCCTCGGTCGCCGCGTGGGCGAGGCGGTGGTGCTTCGCGTCGGCGGGGTTCCGGTGGCGCGCGGTGACCTGGTGGAGATCGACGGAGAGGTCGGCGTGCGCATCGTCGAGCGCCTCTCGGATGGCGCGGGGCAACGATGACGCGGCGGACCTGGCTTCTTCTTCTCGCGGTGGTGGCGTGCGACAAGCCGTCGTCGGGCGGCCCGGCGCCGGCGGCGTCCGTGTCGGTCGGCGCCGCGGCGAGCACGGCGTCGGCAGCGGCGACGGCCTCCAGCACGCCGACCGCGGCGGCGGCGACCCAGTCGTGGCGCGGGACCTACAAGAGCGCGGCGGCGCCGCTCGCCGTCCCGCCGGGATGGAAGGGGACCAAGGTGTCCGACCCGCAGCCGTCGGCGGGCGTCGGCGAAGGGGCGGTCGCGTTGACGGTCGACGGTGCGAGCGGCCACGTGAGCGGAACGATCGACGGCCCGCTGGGACCCGCGACGATCGACGGCGTCGTGACCGACGGCAAGCTCGCGGCGACACTGCGCCGGAAGGACCCGACCGACCAGGGATTCACCGGCACCGCCCTCGGCGCGGTCGCGGGCGGCAAGCTGGAGGGCACGCTGCAGGCGTCCCTCGGCACGAACGGCGCGCTCCGCACGGCATCGTTCGCCCTCACCCCGGCCGGCGCGACGCCCTGAATGTTCGCGCCGACGCGGTACCTCGACTGGGCGCGAAGGCTCTACGGCCAGATCCGGTACGACCTCGCGACGAGCGGGATGCCCGGGGTGTCCACCCCGGAGCTCGGCGGGCCCGCCGTCG
>JBEKGQ010000366.1:0-7192 GCA_050012715.1 Polyangiaceae bacterium | reverse complement strand
AGTCTACTGACGCGGGCGCCGGCTCGGGGCGCGCGCTCTCCCTCAGTCGAGGTGCGTCGGGTCGAGCACCTTGCCGTCGGGGGTGAGGCCGACCTGCCGCCACCGGGAGGGGACGTCGGGCAGCTCGGCCGCGGGGGGATGCGTCGTGGACACGACGTCGACGCGCGTCTCGTTGAGTCCCGTCGCGAGGCGAATCGTCAGATCGGTGTAGGGTGGCAAGCCCGGCACGGTCACGTGCTCGAAGGTCGCCACTCGGTCGCTCTCGCGGAGCGTGCCGCCCTGCAGGCGTGGGCGGAAGTACATGACGAGAGCGTGCACGGTCATGGTGCCCGTCCCGTCGACGGCATACGCGTATCGATGCCCGACGGTGAGCCCGCGAGGCAGCGGGAGGCCGAACGCTTTCTCCGACCCTTCGATGAGCTCGTCCGGCCCGAGGTGATCGGCCGGCGTCACGCTGGGCGCCGGGGGCGTACCCAGGCCGGACGCAGGGGCGTCGCCCGACGCGACCGAGGGCTTGCCGCACCCCGCCGCGGCGAGGGCCAGCGTCAGCGCCAGCGCCAGCCGTGCCGTGCTCCCGGCCCGCGTCACTCGAGCACCGCCGCCCAGGAGTCGATCACCGTCGGTGACACGGGCGTGGTCACCGATACGGAGACCTGCTTCGTCGCGGAGCCGTTCGTGCCCTTCGCCCCGACCTGCGAGAAGACCGAGAACCCACCGGACTGGGAGTAGTTCTGCGGCGCCGCGTGCTGGGCGCCGTAGACGTAGGAGTCCGGCCCCGGCGTGCCGAGGTTCGCGCACGCGGGGGTGGCTTTGATGGACACGCCCGGGATAACCTTGCCGGCCAGCGTCGAGTCGTACTGGTCCGGCTCGATCCAGCTCGGGGGGGGAGACTGCGGCAGGTTCGGCGGGGGCGGCTGCATCTCCGGCAGCCCGCCGAGCGACCGGTTGCACGTGCCGGTCGTGGCCGCGCAGCTCGGGTCGGCCGGCGTCACGTAGTCGCGTCCCCAGAGCCGCGCGGTACCGGCGTTGCACGACTGGGTGCCGAGGGGCGCGGCGGCGAACGTCGAGAAGTAGAGCGTCCCGTTGAAGACGGTCATCGGCCCCGAGACGCGCTCGCCCGGCAGGGTGTCTAGAATGGCGGGCTGCATCCACCAGTTGACGTTCGAGCGGAGCTTCGCAACCCCACCCGACGTCGAGACCTGCTCGGTGATCGAGTAGACGTACTCGATTCCCGTGGTGTCGAACTGGTCGGTCGTCCCGCTCGCGACGTTCAGCACCACCTCGCCGGCCGGGTCGAGCGAGAGCACCGGCGGCACCTCGATCTGCTGCCCGTCGTTCCACGACGTGGTGCTCGGGTTCAAGTCGACGGTCGAATTGTAGAGGTCGAGGTAGATCTCCCCGACCCAGTTGTTCGGCTCGGAGCTCGACACGTCGAAGCGCCAGATGGTCCCGTCCGCGTCGCCGATGAAGAACTTGGTGGCGTCGGTCCCGACGTCGTTGGGGTAGGGGACGGGCGTCCCGGTCATCGGCGAGTCGAGCTGCACGTCGGTGAACCGCCCGAGCTGGTTGATCGTGTCGCTCGTCGTGACGCCGTTCACGACCGGGCCGGTGAAGTACGCCATGTCCTGCTTGCGCGCGAAGACGCGCAGGATCTCG
This sequence comes from Polyangiaceae bacterium, assembly GCA_050012715.1. Classification (GTDB taxonomy): domain Bacteria; phylum Myxococcota_A; class Polyangia; order Polyangiales; family Polyangiaceae; genus Palsa-1150. Next base: position 5,536 of record JBEKGQ010000366.1, on the reverse strand, counting down.
CCGGTGTCGATCCGCACGATGGTCACCGAGCGCCCGAGGACGAAGTCCGTCGAGGCCTGCGGCTTGCCGGCCGGGTTCGGCGGAGACGGGTTGCCCCAGCAGCGCACGCTCGGGCGCCACGCGTATCCCGACGACGGATTCGCGTCGCTCAGCTTGGGCTGCCGCGTGCACGACGTCTGCGTGCTGGGCACGACGTCCTCTCCGCCCGGCAGGATGGCGACGCCGATCTCTCGCGCGCCGAAGCCGTCGTGCGGATCCATGTAGAGGGTCGTGATGGCGGGCACGGCCGAGTGCGCGCCGAAGAGCGGCATGTTCGTGCCGGGCATCGTCGTCAGCTGCCACCGGAAGACGGGGCCGGTCGGCCACGGATCCGTGGGGAGCGTGGACGCGTTGACCATGCCCGTCGGATCGGGGTTCGTGACGTCGACCGCGTAGTAACCGGTCTGCGAGGAGCCGTATCCGGCGACGAGCATCGTGTGCCAGGCCTTCGGGTCGCCCGCCGCGGAGATGGACCCGCCGCCCGTGCTCTGGCTCCAGCGGTCCCAGACGAGGTCCTTCACGACCGGGGGACCATCGGCGAGGAAAGCGTGGCTCGACGGGTAGGAGCCGCCGTTGATGTTGGGCATCGCCGCGGGGAGCAGCATGGCCCAGAGCTCGTTGTTCACCTGCGACGATACGTCGGCCCAGAAGGCGTGGAGGAGGCCGTCGTTGGTGGGGGCGTAGACGATCGTGTTGCGTCCGGACGAGGCGTGGAAGCTCGACGTCGCGGGCGCCTGCCACTGCGACGCGAACCCGATGTAACCGGGGTCCTGGAGGAGCGAGCCGGGGGGGCCAACAACCGTCGGGGTGGCGTGGTAGATGCTGCCGAGCGCGTTGCCGACCCGCGAGACGAAGGGGAAGTCCGACGGCTCGCCGCTGAAGCTCCCCTGCGCGAAGGTGTAGTCGAGCAGCATCGTCGTGCACGCGGCAGCGGAGATCTGCTTCGGCGCGCCGTTGACGTTCGACGTGTACGCGCACGGTGCGACGACTCCCAGCGCCGTCGGCGAGAGCGTCGTGTCGATCGAAGACGCGCCACCCACGTAGAGGGTGGCCGTGTTCAGACCGACGTTGTCGACGCCCGGGGTCGCCCAGGGACGGATGGTCACCGAGCCGCTCGCCGGCTGGTTGGTCGCGGTCGTCATCGGCTGGTACGCGATGAACGTGCGGGGGTTGGCCGAGGGCGTGTTGAGGTCGACCCCGAAGTCGTCCCCCAGGGTGTCGGTGACGACGGGCGCCGGGACGGAGTACCCGGCTCCGGAATATGTGCACTGGTACCGCTGTCGCTGGATGTCCCCCGACCACGGGAGGCCCGGCGACGGGTTGAACGACGCGAGGAAGATGGACTCGTTGCTCTGCGTCGGGGTGGAGGTCGACGATAGGACGTTCGTGACGACGGGCGAGTAGGACGGCACCGTCCTCGTCGTCGTGTTCTGGGCGATGTTGGCGAGGATGGCGCCGAGGGCCTTCTGGAGGTCGCCCTGGGTCTGCGCGAAGTACGCCGCGTTCGTCCCGCCCGCCTTCGCGGTGCACTCGAGGACGCAGCAGGGCCCGTAGGGCAGCTCGTTCGGGAGGTTCGCGTCCGTGCAGTTGCAGGAGCCCTGCTGCGCGTACTGGGAGCAGTTGATGGGGTTGTTGTTCGGGTCGGAGAGCGCGAAGCCGATCACGTAGGTCTTCACCGACGCTTGCGACGACGTGGACACGCCGTTCGCGTAGAGCGTCGCCGCCGTGCCGGTCGGCGAGTACGGGATCGGAAACGGGCACGTCCCGGGGATGGGAGGGGTCGACGTCGAGGTCTGCGAGCAGGTCGGCTGGAGGTCGAGGTTCGGCGCGCCGTCCGTGAGGAAGATGATGTACTCGCTGCGGCAGCCGCCCTGCACGTAGGGGTCGGTCTTCCCCGGGCCGGTCGGGTCGTTCCAGAAGTAGTTCTGCGCGCCCGCGAACATGCCGGCGGTCGGCGTGGCGCCGTAGGGGCGCGACGCGAGGATGACGCTCGAGACCTCGTCGTTGTTGTGCTCCTGGGTCGTGAGGTCCGGCGTCGCCGCGGCCTGGAACCCGACGAGGCGCCCCTCCCACGGCGGGGCCGCCGGGTTGCGCGCGCCGACCGCGAGGAGCGACAGCGTCCCGCAGTTGACCGGGTCGCCGTAGGCCGAGCTCGTCCCGCCCGAGTTCCAGTTGGGGAAGTAGGTCCACATCCCCTGGAAGGGGGCCGCGGTGTTGACGTTCGAGCCGATGACGCCGATGCCGGGATCGGGATCCGAGTCGAACGTCATCAGCCCGAAGCGCATGAGGTCGCGCATCGTCGTGATGGCGCCGTCCGGATACTGCGGGAAGCCCGTCACCGCGCCCTGGGTCTGCGACGAGCAGAGCACCGGTCCGCCGTTGACCCCCGGGAGCTTGCCGTACTGCCGCGCGATGATGGCCCCCGACGGGTAGTCGGTCGCGTTCCCGCCCATGCCGCTGACCGCGCCGAGGCCCATGCTCTGTCCGGTCGGCACGCCCGGGAGCCCTCCCGGGGCGACGACGCACGCGACGCCCGGCTTGCCGCCGGACGTGTCTTGCGCCACCAGGCGGTGAAACGGCAGGTAGTAGTTGATGTCATAGGGCGACTGCCCGATGTGGTACTCCTCGTCGAAGATCGAGCCCGGCGTGCGCGGCATCGCCACGCAGTTGAAGCCGTTCTGCAGCGACCCCGTCATCGCGGTCTGGACGATGTTCCAGCGGTTCGGGGCCGGGGCGACGCCGTTGGTGGTGGTCCACGACGCGCAGGTGAGGATCCCCGTGCCGTTGTCGACGCAGTTGCAGGCGTTGGTGCCGTTCGCGGTCGGGGGGACCGCGACGCTCGGGTCGGTCTCGGGGGTGTTGCCGTCGATCATCCGCTCCATCGACCCGGAGTTGTCGACGAGCAGCAGCACGTTCGGGAGCGGAGGGTTCGTGTCGGTCTGCTGAGCGCGCGCGCCGCCGGCCGCCGCGAGGAGCGCGATGGCCGTCGCCACCGCGGCGAGCGATCGGGGCCTGTGCTGGGTGAGCGTTCTCATCGGCGGCTTCTCCTCACCTCGGGCACTGGACGGGGCCGGCGATGATGCGCGCTCGCTGGACCTCGACCCCCTCGTTCGCGTACGCGCCGGTCGGCTGTCCCGCGATGATGGGCTGCGTGATGCCGCTCGAGGTGGCGGTCATCTCGATGAAGCAGAAGTGAAGGTCCGTCGCGTACCGCGGAGGCGCCTGCGCCTGCAGGGGCTCGGTGAGCTCGACGAAGAAATCGCCGTACATCGGGATGGGGCCGAAGCTGCCGGGCGCCACGCCCGTCGTGTAGGCCGGCGTCGTCGTCCCGTTGCCGTACGGGACGGTGATCGTCGTGCCCGTCCAGGCCGCCCCGAGCTCGGCCGAACCCAGGCGCCGGCACGCCTTCGTCACCGGCGCGGCCGTCGAGGGGACCCCCGGCAGTGCGACGCAGGGGTTGTCGGGCGAGGTCAGCATCAGGCCCAGGTAGAACTGCGCCTTGCCGGAGACCATCTCGTGCGTGATGCCGAGGACGCCGTACTCCGAGAGGTAGTGGGTCTGCGTGTTCTGCCGCTCGTTGCCGCTCGTGCGCACCTCGTTCGCGGAGGCGGCGAGCGCGTAGACGCCGACCGACGCGAGCACCGCGGTCGTCATGGCGACGACGAACATGACCGCGCCGCCCTCCTTGCGGCGGCGCGACGAGCGACGTTTGGCGAGCGAGCGAGCGCCGTGCATCAGAAAAATTCCTGCGACTGGTTGGGGAGCGAGACCTCGGCCGTGACCGTCCGCGCGCGCGCCCAGCGCAGCGTGCCGTCGTTGGTGGCGCACGACGGCGACGGGTTGATGCAGTAGCGGTACATGAAGTCGGTCGCGATCGAGGCCGGGCTCGGGAGGGGCACGCTCACCGTGCGGTCGGCCTGCGCCGCGCGCGTCACGAGGCGCACGCGCGCCGAACGAATCCGCTGCGGCCCGACGTTGGGGGCGAAGGCGGCGGCGTTCACGGCGGCGCCCCACTTCGTGCCATTCGTCGTGTCGCTGAAGGCCAGCGTCGTGATGGTGGGGTACTGGTCGCCCGCGACGGTCGTGTCGACCGAGAAGGCCAGCTTGAGGTCCACCGCGTACTCGGCGACGACCTCGGTCGTCGTCGGGATCGGCGTGTTCGTCGCGTCGACGTAGGTGCGGATGAGGTCGTACTTGTTGACGTCGAGCGCGCCGCCGACGCCGGCGACGTAGCTCGTCGACGTGTTGTCGAGACCCACCGCATATTGCGGCGTGTTGGTCTGCTCCTTCGTCGACGTGGTGATCTCCCACTTCACGAGCTGGACGGGGTTGAGGATGCACCCGACGCAGAAGCCGGCCGCGCCGCCCACGGCCTGCTGTCCCTTGGTGGCGCCCGACGCCTGCGACGAGTACTGGATGACGGTGTTGGTCGTGTCGAGCCACACGTAGGGCTGCGTCCCCTGGAAGCCCGCCGCGGCGGCCATCGCGCACGTCGCCAGGTACTGGGTGTGCCCCGTCGTGTCGACCAGGCGCACCATGAACTGCGTGCTGGTGCCGGCGGGCACGGGCTGGAACGCGTTGCGCAGCTCGAGCGCGGCCGCGGGCGAGCCCATGCCGGACGCCGCGATGCGATACATCGCGGCCGAGGCCGACGAGAGCAGCACCTGCGTGCACGGGGACCCCCCCGGGATGATCATCTGCACCTCGAACTGCTCCGCGCTCGTCATGTTGCCGCCGAGGACGAAGCTGTCCGGCGCGAGCGCGGGTGTCTGGTTTGCGGACAGGGGAAGCAGGTTGGTCGCGAGCGAGCCTCCCGGGCTCAGGTAGATCGACTGGAGCTGGAGCATGCCCGCCATCGAGGCCTTGATGTTCGCGGTGTTCGTCGTCCCCGGCACCTTGGCGATCATCGGGTCGCCCATGATGTTCGCGGTGCTCATGTAACCGGCGCGCTGCAGGTCGGCGCGGAGGCGGTCGATGGCGGTGCGCATCGTAGCTTCGGCGGCGGCCCCGCGAACCTCCTCGTTGAACGTGCGCGTCGCTTCCCGCGAGAGGGACATGATGCCCAGCGCCACGATGAGACCGGCGACGAGCGAGACGGTCAGCTCGACGAGCGTGAAGCCGGCCCGGCGCCGGTGGCGGAGGAGACGGCGGTTCATTGGGCCGGGGTCTCCTTCAGCGTCGTCGTCATGTATATGGTGTGAAAGAACGGCGTCTCTCCGGCGGGGGCTGAGGACTCGGGGTCCGCCAGGGCCGCGGTGTTCGCCGTGCAGAAGCCCGCGGCGGGCGAGCCGCCGGCGATGCCGCGCGGCCACAGCACGCGCACGTCGGCGCGGATGAGGCCAGGCTCGGTCGTTCCGCCAGGGTTCGGAACCGGGGGAACGAGCCACGTGAGGCGGACGTTCACGCAGAACTGCGCCCCCGCCCAGCCCGTCGCCGCGGACGGCACCAGCTGGGCCGCCGGCAGATCGCGGCCCAGGATGTCGAACCCGGGGCTCAT